>JBILCM010000029.1:0-28446 GCA_044353165.1 Paenibacillus sp. | reverse complement strand
GTGGGGACTGATCCCTGTCTCAATGACAGGGGTCAGTCCCATCAGGAGGAGAATTTCTAATGAGAAAACCAATGGTTATTGCTCTGATGATTGTATTTTTTCTTCTCATTGTTGGCTGCACTAATCAAAAATCAACTTTTAATTACTCAGGAAAAATAACTAACATCGACAGCGAAAGTGAAATTATTTATGTCAATGAGTTACCACTTTATTATAAAGATTTCTCTTCGTTGAAAATTGGAGATGAAATTGAACTTGTGATTGAGAAAAAAACAAGTGAAGATGACTGGGATCCTAAAGACCTAAATATTATTAGAATAGTAAACAATAATTAATTTTAAATAACATTTAATTGAATCAATTTCATAATGACATCCCAATTTATGATCAAGTCCTTATTTATGTGTAAATTCCCTCAGCTAGAATGAGTTATACAATTCGAGTTACTTTGGAAGTGGTTTTCGGTCTATTCTCACGCCATTCGAGATATTCAGTACTTTAATTATGCGGAATGCAAACAGGATACTTTAAAAAAGTGGCTTGCGTACATTGGCAACATTATGGTGCCAAACATGTACTCTCGGCAAACTTATGGGTAATTGATGCGTCTAAATTAATCATTTTCTAAACATTTTTGGCAACTTTATAATTCATTGAACGGCCATATTATTATTCAAGTTACAAAAAAATCACGGTTTTGTGCGGCGGCGGGATTGATTTTCCTTCATTCTGGCCTCCATCCCTTGATCTGACGCTTCGAACAACACCATGTCTTTGATTTTTTCCGGTAAATATTGCTGTTTCACGAAGTGTTCAGGAAAATCATGCGGATATAGATACCCGACGTGTCCAAGTTTGGTTGCGCCTTGGTAGTGGGCATCGCGCAGATGGAGCGGGACCTCGGCACAACCCAGTTGATCGAAAGTCTGCTGAATACGATCCATGGTTCGACCGATTGAATTGGACTTTGGACTTTCCACAGCAAATAAAATAGCTTGCGCAATGTTGTACCGCGCCTCGGGCCACCCGATTTTATGGTAAGCATCCATTGCAGCGACAGACTGGGTCATCGCTTGTGGATTCGCCAGTCCAATGTCCTCGCTACACGCGACAATTAAACGGCGCAGAAATACCATCGGATCCATACCCAGTTTTTCTACGGCATACAAGAACCAGAATAATGCGGCATCTGAAGAGCCGCGAACGCTTTTGTGGAATGCAGACAACACATCGTATTGCGTAGACGCATCCGCTGCGACAGTCGGTTGACGGATCGACTCTTCAGCAGCATGGAGTGTGATATGGAGCATACCCTTGTTGTCCGGTGGAATCGTAAGCGCGGCTAACTCCAATGCGTTCAGTGCTCGTCGCAAATCGCCGCCTGCCACCGCAGCTATATGCAATAATGCATCCTCATCTGCACGTATAGGAAGTCCACCCAAACCTCGTTCCTTATCCGATAAGGCACGTTGCATAGCGATAAGCGCATGTTGAGCGGTTAGTGGTTCAAGCCTGAACAACGTGGATCGTGACAAGAGTGCACCGTTGATCGAATGAAATGGATTTTCAGTTGTCGCGCCAATAAAAATGATGATTCCCGCTTCGACGGCTGGCAGTAGTGCATCTTGCTGGGACGTGCGGAAGCGATGAACCTCATCTAGAAATAAAATGGTTTTGCGTTTTTCCGATACAATGGTTTGTTTCGCTGCTTCAATCGTCTCTCGCACATCTTTCACCGACGCATCCACGGCATTCAACCGCACAAATTGCCCATCCGTTCGATGGGCAATCACGTGTGCAAGTGTAGTTTTGCCTGTGCCAGGCGGCCCAAACAACAAGATAGATGTCACTTGATCCGTCATAATGGCACGGCGCAACATCTTCCCTGGCCCAACGATATGTTCTTGACCGATATACTCTTCAATGGTGCGAGCGCGCATTCGTTCCGCCAGAGGTTGTCGCTGCAACAATGCGTCCTGATCTCGATAAGTAAATAAGTCCACTCGATCATACCTCTTTCTAACCCGTTCTATGGGGGGATGCCAATAAGTCATTGACAATGACACTGACCATAATCAACCCTGCAACAGGTGGCACGAATGCATTGCTGGCCGGCGGATTTTTGGCTTTGCGAATCGATGGAGCCTGCGCAGGAACAATGCGCTCTGTGACATCCGGCCGCGGCACTTTGGGTGGTTCATCAGAAAATACAACTTTAACGCCCCGTTTAATGCCCGATTTACGCAATTCACGCCGCACCACTTTGGCAATCGGATCGGTGTGTGTCTTCGCGATATCTGCCACACGAAAACGCGTTGGATCCATCTTATTGGCTGCACCCATACTAGAAATAATCGGAATGTTGCGTTCCAAACACTGCTTAATCAGATGGATTTTGTAAGATATCGTATCACTCGCATCCAGAACGTAATCCAAGGGGTATGCGAACAACTGCTCATACGTCTCTTCGGTGTAGAACATCTTCAGCGCTACCGCATCGCAAGCTGGATTGATTTGCATAATACGTTCGCGCATCAATTCTGCTTTCGGTTGACCTACTGTTGTCAATAACGCATGAATTTGCCGATTAATATTCGTAATGTCGACGACATCTTTGTCGACCATAATAATCCGACCAACTCCGGTTCTTGCAAGCGCTTCTGCGGCGATCGAACCCACTCCGCCAATGCCCAGCACAGCCACCGTGCTCCCACGCATCACTTCAAGTCCTTCGGGACCGATCGCAAGCTCTGTTCTTGAAAATTGATGTAACATACGATGCGGATCTCCCTTCAATTTAGGCTTGCTTTTGTGGCAGTGAGACACGAATCGAGAGTTGTTGGAGTTGCTTGTCCTCGACAGGCGATGGTGCGCCAGAGAGCAAATCTGATGCGCTGGCTGTTTTTGGGAATGCAATCGTTTCACGCAAATTGTTACGCCCCGCAATTAACATCACCAAGCGATCAAACCCAAAGGCGACTCCGCCGTGGGGGGGAGTCCCATAATCGAAGGCGTCAAGCAAGAAACCAAATTTGTCGTAGGCTTCTTCCATTGTCAAACCGAGTACTTCAAACATTTTTTCTTGAATATTTCGTTTGTAGATCCGCATGGATCCGCCGCCCACCTCGTAGCCGTTAAGCACCAAATCATATGCTTGAGCGCGAATTGCGCCAGGATTCGTATCAAACAATGCTACATCTTCTTCACGCGGACGGGTGAACGGATGATGTTCAGCCACCCATCGTTGATCTTCTTCATCCCAACCAAGTAACGGAAAGTCCACGACCCACGCAAACTTAAAAGTGCTCTCATCGATGAGCCCGAGTTCCTTGCCCAGTTTTAATCTGAGATTGCCTAATACATCATGCACAATTTTGGCCTTATCGGCGCTGAACAACAGGACATCACCTTCTTGGGCGCCAAGTCGCTCTGTAAGTGAATGGATTTCTTCTGCCGATAAAAATTTAACAATCGGCCCTTTCCATTCGCCGTCTTTAATGACAATATAGGCTAGCCCTTTCCCACCGTAGCGTGCGGCGAACGGTGTAAGATCGTCAAGCTCTTTGCGGCTCCAATCCGAACAACCCTTGGCATTGATCGCTTTAACAACACCCCCGCCAGCGACGATGTTCGCGAAAACTTTAACACCGGATGAAGCGACGATATCGGATACATCCACTAGCGTAAGCCCAAAACGCAAATCAGGCTTGTCCGATCCGTAAAACCCCACGGCATCCGCATAAGACAATCGTTGGAATGGCGCTGCGACTTCCACATTCGCGCACTCACGAAAGAGGCGGATAATCAGTTGTTCCATCAATGACAATAACTGATCTTGGGATAAGAAAGACGTCTCAATGTCAACTTGGGTGAATTCAGGTTGTCGGTCCGCTCGCAAATCCTCATCACGAAAACAGCGCGCGATCTGATAATAACGCTCAAGGCCTCCGACCATTAGCAATTGTTTAAATATTTGGGGGGATTGGGGCAAGGCAAAAAATTCACCTGGATGCACCCGGCTTGGCACAAGATAATCGCGCGCGCCCTCAGGCGTGCTTTTTGTTAAAATCGGAGTTTCAACCTCAATAAATTCATGCTCCGTTAAATAATCGCGGAACACTTTGGCTGCTTTGGCGCGTAATAACAGTGTTCGTTGCATTTCGGGTCGACGCAAATCAAGATAGCGGTATTTCAGACGGACCGATTCATCAATCTCCAAACCATCTTCAATAAAAAATGGCGGGTTTTTGGCTGCATTAAATACTTCGATGGCCGTCACTTGCACTTCAATTTCGCCCGTAGGCAAATTTGCATTGTATGTAGAAGGATCCCGATTCACCACTTTTCCCTGCACACCAATGACATATTCGTTGCGGCAACGATCCGCGATGGCCATTGCCTCCCCTGAAAATTCCGGATTGCATACAATTTGCATCAACCCGCTGCGGTCGCGTAAATCGATAAAAAGCACACCGCCTAAATCGCGCCGCCGCTGCACCCAACCGTTAAGAATGACCGTATCCCCTACATTCGCCTTCGTTAATGTACCGCAATGATGTGTCTTTAATAACATGCTAATCAATCTCCTCTGTAGATGATTTTGTCGTCAATTGTAACCGCGGAACCAACTGATCTATTTGTACCGTTGTTTGCTCGCCTGATGAAAGATTTTTTAGAATAATCACACCTTGTGACAATTCTTCTTCACCGAGAATCGCAGCATAGGTCGCTTGTAGACGATCTGCTGATTTCAGTTGCGCCTTCATTTTGCGATGACCATAGTCTTTCTCAGCCGCGATGCCTGCCAAGCGAACTTGATTGAGCAAGGCAACTGCACATTGTTCAGCAGCTTCCCCTAGAGCAACGAAATACACCTCCGGTTTTACAGCAGAAGGTAATTGTGCCCCTTGTTTTTCGAGAACAAGTAAAACTCGCTCCAAACCAAGACCAAAGCCCACGCCCGTCTGTTCAGGACCGCCAATATCAGACACCAAGCCGTTGTATCGACCGCCGCCCCCAATCGTGTCAATCGAACCGATCCCTGTTGCTTTGAACTCAAACGCTGTGTGCGTATAATAGTCAAGTCCTCGGACCAATCTGGGGTTAATGACGTATGTAATGCCCATCGCATCGAGGTGCGTTCTTACAAGTGCAAAATGGGTCGCGCTCACTTCATCCAAATGATCAAGCAACGAAGGTGCCCCTTGATAATGCGCTTGGTCCACCTTACAATCAAGCACTCGCAATGGATTGCGGGACATACGGGAGCGGCAATCGTTACAGAGTTGATCTCGCTTGGGCTCAAGGAAAGCCAACAATACATCTCGGAACGCTGCTCGCGTTGCAGGGGTGCCGACCGAGTTGATTTCCAATGTGAAACCTTGCAGTCCAATCTCATGATAGAATTGATACCCTAGCGCAATGACCTCAGCATCGAGTGCTGGATCATCAGCACCGAACGCCTCAATGCCAAATTGGTGAAATTGTCGGTAACGACCCGCTTGGGGTTGCTCATAACGGAACATGGGGCCAATATAGTACAATTTCGTAATATCAGGCACACCATACAATTTATTTTCCACGTATGCTCGCACGACCCCTGCAGTGCCCTCTGGACGCAGCGTCATGCTACGATCGCCTTTGTCCATAAAGGTATACATCTCTTTCTCGACAACATCTGTCGTCTCACCTACACCTCGTTGAAACAACTCTGTCAACTCAAACATCGGTGTACGAATTTCTTGATATAGAAACCTTCGGCAAACCACTCGCGCTTTCTCTTCAACAAATTGCCACCGCTCGACCGCGCCTGGAAGTAAATCTTGCGTACCTTTGGGTTTTTGAAACGACATGTTATGAAACCTCCTGAAAATATAAAAAACTCCCATCGCCGACGTGTCATCAAACGTCAGGGACGAGAGTTTCGCTAGCGAAAACACCCGTGGTGCCACCCACATTCCGGGAACATGAAAATCCCGCTCTGCACGATTAACGCTCGTCACTCGCACATCAGTTACTGAACCGCGGCCCACTCATGAAACAAGCAACATGCTGCACTAGGGTTGGGTCGTTCACTACGTGTTCTCAAGGAGGTCTTTCGTCCGATCGCGGCATAGACGCTCACAGCCATAGACGTCTTCTCTGAATGCTGCGGTAGTTCGGAGTACTTCTTCCCGTCAACGAAAGGAATGCTTTGCAAATTTATTGTAATTGTAATCAGGCAAGCATCGAAAGTCAAGGAAAAGTCCAGTGCGGCTTATTCCGTTGCAGGCAAACGATAACCTAATGCAAAAGCGAAGTCCCGATATAACAAATACGATTCTCCTACTGTCAAAGCGTCTGGATTCTTAATCTCACTGGATGTCGTGCTTCTTAAATATCCATTCTGCTCCAACACCGTTTTTGCTTCTTCGATGGTGACGGGCAGTGCCAGCGCGGATGCAATCGTATATGCCGCATCATTCAACGATAAATTTTTCGTCATTTCTGTAGGGTCTACTTTCGGATGCCCTTGCAGTTGCGTTTTAAAATAAGATTTGGACTTTGAAATCAGTGAGCCAAAATCGTGAGGGTTCGCTTTGTCATCCAGTCGAAAGTTGTTATCGTATCTTCCCGTAATCATCCCTAACGAGAGCGCAACCTTCATCCCCTCGTAAGTTCGGTGTAACATGTACGGTTGCGGTTCAAGTTCGAACGGTTTGATTACCGCGCCCTGTGCATTCAGACGGTTCTGCAGCGTAAAGATCGCTACCTCATCTCGCGACATCGCTCGGAACGTCATATTGCGCTCTATTGCAATTTTCACCGCAATGCCTGCAGCTTGACCGGTTGCCATACCGACAGGAATCGTACGTGCACTGCCGTGCGGCAGTGAATCGAATGATGCTGATCGCCCTACAACAAGCAAACCATCAACCACTTTAGGCACAATGCTGCGAAACGGAATCGCATATTTCGTAGGAACCAATAAGATAATCCCATTATCATCCGGTCGTATCGATTGCAGATCGACAGGGTAGGAACCGAATGCAATTCGATCCCACTTGTCTTTATTTTCCATCAAGTCTACCATATTCAACCGATATTCCCCTTGAATGTGGCGCGATTCTCGCACATACAATTCAGGTGCATGACCGCCGAATCGCAATGTCGAAAATTCAGGGAATGTCCTTCGCATGTGACTAATGATCGATGGCAATTCGCTTAGAGCTGTCAACATGCCGCTGCGTTTGGAGACGGGATCGAGCGGATCAACTTGATACACTAGCAGGGCATTAATGAGCATGGACTGATCATTCTGCCGGCCGATGTTGAGTCCTCGCATTTTCACTTGAGGATGGTTTGGGATATAATTGTACATTTCTTTGTATCCCCATGCCGACATGTTGGTAGAACCATACTCACGATCCCCCCGAAGACGCACTCGAATGGATCGCCATACATCCGCTGTGACACCCTCGAGTCGAAATACGAGTGTCACTGCCATTAGCGCATCCTTACTGCCGATGTCCTCACGGCCGAAAGTATAAGGCACCCCTGCTGCAGCCGCAATATCCGCATCTTGTGTAGCATCTATGACCGCCTTCGCCTGAATGGTACGCTGTATGCCAGAATCCAAAGCGAGTGTCAGACCGGTTATCGTAGGTGTGCCTTGCACCAACTCTACATAAGGCTTCATCGATGCGACCGGCATGAGCACATCGATATTGCGTTCTGCATAAACCATTTTCCCAAAAGCGGCCTCTGCTGTTCCCACGTCGAAGGAATCACCCTCAACTTGATCATACCATTCGGTGAATATACCTTGATTAAGAATCGAATTGCCTGGTTTATAACGATTCATATCCAAGCTGTTCAACCATCCAAGCGTCATCAATCCACCAAGCATACGCCGTTCATACGCGTCAACCAACAACACCTTCAGTCCATTGCGTGCCGCGGATACAGCTGCTGCAATGCCCTCAGGGTCGGTTCCTGCTACAATAACGTCATACATCGGACGAATACGTGCCAATTTCCCCAAAGAAATCGAAGGTACAGGTCCGATCACGCCGTTACGGAACCGATCTGCATGTTGCCATGCTGAACCTGCGAGCGCAGTTCCAGCGTCAAGCCACGTAACAGCGCATAGAATAAATGCAAACACAGATAATCCGAATCGTTTCATACGCGCCCCCTACATTCCCACTGATTGTGAGTCATACGCTTGCATAAGCAGTTTTAATTTTTTTTCTGTATATTCTTTATACGCTTGATTGTAATGGGAAGGTTCTTTCGGGTTGGGGAATCGCTCAATGTGATCACGACCATCCAATCCAT
The DNA here is from genome assembly GCA_044353165.1 of Paenibacillus sp. Taxonomy (GTDB): domain Bacteria; phylum Bacillota; class Bacilli; order Paenibacillales; family YIM-B00363; genus JBILCM01. The sequence goes on along the minus strand of JBILCM010000029.1, from coordinate 20,127 downwards.
TCGGATACACCACTTTACTTACGGCTCCGCACCCCAAACCAATGACGGTTTGCCGCTCCTCCATCATGAGGATGTTATAAAGGCTTTCTCGACCTGGCAGGCTGTAGCCTACATTCTCCAAGTTGCCAAGAATATTTTTCTGACGATACAAATAATAAGGCACATAACCGTGTTGCGACGTCCAAGCGATGGCCTCATCCATCATGGTGCGAATTTCCTCCTGATGAGCAACTTCATATTGTTCTCGCTGTTGCGTCATCTTCGATGCGCGTTTGAAGGATAATGTATGTACCGTAAGCGATTCAGGCAACAAACGAGCCGTCTCGCGAAGTGTGTGCCGAAATTCATGCAATCCTTCATCGGGCAAGCCAATGATGAGATCCATATTGATATTGTTCATCCCCATAGCACGGGCCATGTGAAACTTGTCAACCGTCTCTTTCACCGAGTGATGCCGACCAATGGCATCGAGCGTCTGTTGGGTGAAGCTTTGTGGATTGATCGAAATACGATCCACACGCCAGCGCTTCATCACTTGTAATTTCTCGGGTGTGATCGTATCCGGCCTGCCCGCTTCAACCGTTAACTCACGCAATTGATCCATTCCTGGGAACGATGCATGTATTGTTGTAAATAAGGCATCCATCTGCTCTGCGGTAATACTTGTCGGTGTTCCGCCACCCCAATACATCGTGGTGATCCCGATTCCGGCCGCACGTAACCACCGACCTGTCTCTCTAATCTCATCATGCAAGCCTTCAAGGAAAGCTTCTACGGAGCCATTATTACCGCGAATATCATATGCAGGGAATGTACAATATGCACACTTGGTCGGACAGAATGGAATGCCAATATAAATGCTCACTTCACGTTCATTGATCGTATGCAAGTCAGGAATGACTTGCAATTGTCTTGTAGCAATATCCAAGAGCATGGATGCTTTCTCTTCCGTCACGGCATATTGTTCTTGGAGCCGATGTGCCGCCTCTTGCGGAGTCGATTCGAACAAAATATTGTGCAGTAGCTTCGTCGGTCGCACACCCGTAAGCATTCCCCAAGGTTGAATGATGCCTGTCTGACGTTCGAGCGCTTTCAATAAAGCGGCACATATGAGACGCTTATGTGCGCGCTTGCGGTTGTCCCCCGTTAGGTTAGGTAGATGTCGTTCCATGGTGACATGCAAAATATCGATCCGAACATCAACCTTAGCGATATCGTTCGTTTCACAGACGTGAAGTTCAATTGAAATCGTAAGATCATATGCCTCGGTTGCATCTGAAGTTTGCGCGGTTTGGGCCCAATGTAATTCAGACTCATTGTAAAACAATCTCACAAGATGGTACAACTCGATCTCAACATCCAAAAAACCGATCCGCTCCATACGAATCATCCTCATTGCATCACCCCATTGTTAAGCATTGCTGTCAAGCCAGAAGGTTACGGGTCCCCAATTTACCAATGACACATCCATCATTTCACCAAAACGTCCCGTTTGGACGGGAATTCCCAATGCGCTAACAGTATTGTTAAAATAATTGTACAATGCGTAAGCTTGTTCAGGTTTTGCAGCTGCCATGTAATGGGGTCGCCGGCCCTTGCGTGTATCACCATACAGCGTGAACTGGGATACACTGAGGACAGCGCCTCCGATGTCCAGCAAAGAGCGATTCATTTTTCCTTCATCATCGTTAAAAATTCGCAAATTTGCGATTTTATTCACAAGAAAATCTGCATCCGCTATGGTGTCTTCATGCGTCACACCTATAAGAACTACTATACCGAACTCGATAGCACCTATGATCGTTCCATTCACAGCAACCGTGGCCGATTTGCTCCGTTGCACCAATGCCCGCACACATTTCGCTCCCGCTATTGCATGATTCGCTGTACGGAATACACATCCCGAACGCGTTTGATTTTTTCGACAACCGATTGCAGATGCTCGGTGTTTCGAATCAAGATCGTCATCTGAATAAGTGCCACTTTATTTTTGTCTGCTCGACCAGACACAGCCGACATGTTGGTCTTACTCTCCGATACGGCTTGAAGCACTTCATTAAGCAACCCGCGACGATCATGACCTGTTATTTCAATGTCTACACTAAAGTTGGCTTCTGTAACAGCAGACCACTCGACCTCAATCACTCGGTTGGCTTCTTCACCTCCCTGGTCCTCAGCAATCGCTACATTCGGACAATCACTGCGATGAACAGTCACACCGCGCCCGCGCGTAATATACCCGATAATGTGATCACCTGGGACAGGCGTGCAACACCGCGCAAATCGGACAAGCATATTGTCAACGCCCTTCACCTTGACGCCCTGAGCAGAGCGTAAACGTGTTTTTTCAGAACCTGTCGAAGCAGATTTTAATTCGCGTACTTCGTTAGTTAACTTTAATTGAGCGAATTCCTCTGAATCCCGGCGCATTTTTTCGGTGAGGCGCGTGATCACTTGCGCTGCAGTAATGCCTCCGAAACTAATGGCGGCATACATATCCTCTATATCCTGGAAATTAAACTTCTTAGCCGCTTCCAACAGTTTCTCTTCCGTCAATACATCCTGTTGTTCAAAACCGAGCCTTTTCACTTCACGCTCGAGCGATTCACGCCCTTTTGCTACATTCTCTTCGCGCTTCTCTTTCTTGAACCATTGCTTGATTTTGCTTCGGGCGTGAGACGATTGCGCAATTTTTAGCCAATCCTGGCTTGGTCCATACGAATGTTTTGAGGTGAGAATCTCGACAATATCGCCTGTCGCTAATCGATGATCTAACGGAACAATACGTCCGTTCACTTTCGCTCCAATGGTCCGATTGCCAATCTCGGTGTGTATACGATAGGCATAATCAAGCGGCACAGATCCCGCGGGCAGTTCAATCACTTCAGCCTTTGGGGTAAATACGTACACCAAATCAGTAAAAAAGTCCATCCGCAACGATTCCATAAACTCAGCGGCATCTTTCGTTTCTTGTTGCAATTCCAGAATTTCACGAAAAAATGTCATCTTCTCCTCGAAAGATCCTGCATTCGCTACTTGAGGAAAACCATCTTTGTTTTCTTTATAAGCCCAGTGGGCCGCAATCCCAAATTCCGACGTGCGATGCATCTCCCACGTGCGAATCTGTACCTCGGTAGGTTCTCCTTGAGGTCCCACAACGGTGGTGTGTAACGATTGGTACATATTAGGTTTGGGCATGGCAATGTAATCTTTAAATCGGCCCGGCATCGGTTTCCATAACGTATGGATAATCCCTAGCGTTGCGTAACAATCTCGCATATTTTCTACAATAATCCGGATCGCCAGCAAGTCATAGATTTCAGTAAATTGCTTGTTACGGCTCGTCATTTTTTTATAAATGCTATAAATGTGTTTTGGCCTGCCGCTTATATCTGCTTCTATACCCATCTCACGCAATTTATCTTTAATTTTGGTGATCACTTCTTCAATGTGTTGTTCACGGTCCGCTCGCTTTTTTTGCATTAAATTTACAATTTTATAATACTGTTGGGGGTTTAAGTATCGCAGTGAGATGTCTTCCATTTCCCAACGGATGGCGGCCATTCCAAGTCGATGCGCGATCGGACAAAAAATTTCAAGCGTTTCCTCAGAAATGCGTCGTTGCGCTTCCTCTGACTGATGCTTCAAGGTACGCATGTTGTGTAAGCGATCAGCCAATTTGATGAGAATAATTCGAATGTCTTGCGCCATGGCGACGAACATTTTGCGATAATTTTCGTTTTGTTGCTCTTCCTGGGATTTAAACCGAATTTTCTCCAGTTTCGTCAGCCCATCCACGAGCATGGCGCACGTACGGCCGAATCGAGTTTCTAAATCTTGGATTGTGACATCGGTATCCTCCACAACATCGTGAAGAAGTCCAACAATGATGGTAGTCGCATCCATCTGCATGCTCACAAGAATATCTGCAACCGCGAGTGGATGCAGAATGTAAGGTTCGCCTGATTTGCGCATTTGCCCTTGGTGGGCAGCTTCTGAAAAACAATACGCTTCGCGAATACGAACCAAATCGGTTTCTTTAATATATGAGGATGCTTTCGCGAGCAGTTGCTCGATCTCCACCGGTTGCCTTTCTTCCATACTTTTTCAAGACTCCTAGAGAAATTTTTGTAATTTTTACGAATATGTAATGAGAGACTGAACATCAATGCCTTTCATTCGATCGCGTCCCTGCAAATACGTGAGTTCAATGAGGAACGTTGCGCCGACTACATTGCCGCCTAGCTGATGAATCAAGTCTATACAAGTCGCAATCGTCCCGCCAGTTGCAAGCAAGTCGTCAGCTATCAATATATTCTGACCCGGCTTGATAGCATCCTTATGAATCGCGAGCTTATCTTTCCCGTATTCCAGGTCATAGGCGGCTTCGATCGTTTCAGAAGGGAGTTTCCCGCTTTTGCGAATCGGCACAAATCCAACACCAAGTGCGATTGCAAGCGGAGCACCTACTACAAAACCGCGCGCCTCTGGACCGCAAACAGCATCAATCTTCTTGCCACTCAACTGCTGTGCAATCGCCTCGATCGCTGCACGATAAGCGGCGCCATCCCCTAACAACGTCGTAATGTCTTTAAATCGAATGCCTGTACGTGGGAAATCCTCAATCACTCGGACATAGTCTTTAAAATTGATCGTCATCGTGTAAACTCCTCCATTGCATTGTGTTCATGTGTTGCCTCTTCCATGATCCATCTGCGCAATTGTAATGATGAAGCCGCCGCCCACTCTCTTTTGGCTATACTTGCTTTCATTTCTTTGCAATAAGTTGGTGATTGCGCTAACTCGCGTTTTGCTGCACGGTTACGAGATCGCAACATGCCTTGACTGCTATGTGTGTCCACAAAATCTAGTTCTGTAAATACTTTCAGTGCAAACTCCGCACTGCGCCTGGAACAATCTGTTTGCGCAGCAATGATGGATAAGGCATCGCTTACAGTAACTTCTCCTAAAGATTTGAAAAGAGTATAAACTTTCAACAACCACGCTCTATCCATTTTGGTCTGCAGAGGTGTGGATATCGGCGTGAAATCATTGAGGCAAATGATGTTACCGATGTTTGGTGATAAAGTCCGTACGTATTGCAACTGCTCGTAAGGAAAAGGACACCCCACGAGGAACAAATCCGTACAATCGAACAGCGGTTGTTGCCGGGCCATCAGGTTGAGTGGTTGGGGTTGTGCACCATCATAATCTAGTCGATACCAAGGAACTTGCAACCACTGATCTTCCCATCCTGCAGGGCAGTCCTCATACATACCTAGAAGGAAAGCATGGCGACAATGCGTTGATTTAAAGCTTGCCATTCGCTCTAATACCACATTCGGTTTGAACACATCCCGCCAGTCTAAAAGTTGCATTCGTGAAATACTCACATCTCTAATGATCAATTGGGGCGACTTCCTGCCTTGCCATTGGTTCACTGCCAACTCCCCTACCAATTCAAGCGGGGCATCTCCTGTCATACGCAACGCCAGATCACCGAAACCAAAACCAATCGCATCCAAATCTCCCGTACCATCTGTTATTTTCATCTTTACGTGTTTGCGATCTTTCCCTACGGGATAACAATCCGTTACTTGACAATTACGCATCATAAACGTGGGCGCAGGGTGTGATATACCGAAGGGCGCTAGTTTATGAAGTTCATCAATCGATGTAATCGTCACATCAGCAATATCGACAATTGCGTCAACAACGGTATGTTGTATTTTCATTTCAGGCGTTATTCTGTTCTGCGCTGCAAGCTGAAATTGCGTTGTGAACGATGCAAGTTTGTCTGCTTGTACCGTTAAACCGGCCGCGGATTCATGGCCTCCGAATTGTTCCAACCACGGTGAACATGCTTTCAGAGAATCATAGAGATGAAAACCAGGAATGGAGCGTGCGGAACCCTTGCCGATGTTTGTTTCAGGGTCTATTGCAATTACCACAGCAGGCTTACCAAAAATTTCAACCAAGCGTGACGCAACAATGCCAATAACCCCGGGATTCCACTGCTTCGATGCAATAACAATCGCATCAGGGATTGGCGTTATATCTTCAACAAGACTTACAGCTTGTTGTACGGTTGTTTCTACGAGTTGTTGGCGCTCTTTGTTCAACGCATCTAGCCGATTCGCCAATGCATCCGCTTCGATGGGATCATCTGTGACTAAGAGTCTCACAGCATCGTCTGCACTAATCAATCGACCTGCAGCGTTGATGCGGGGGGCAACACGAAAGGCAATAGTTTCTGAAGTAGCATCGGTCGTAGTCACCCCTGCGGTTCGCAACAAAGCAGCTAAACCAAGGTTTGGATTTGACCTCAGACGCTCCAAACCCAGTTTCACGATAAATCGATTCTCGCCGATCATCGGCATCATATCCGCAATCGTACCGAGCGCGGCATATTCCGCCCATTCTAAGGGCACTCGATCGAGTAATGCATGTGCTAATTTGAAAGCGACCCCAACACCCGCTAAACCTTGAAAAGGATACCGATTGCCGGGAAGCTTTGGATTCAATAACGCATAAGCACTGGGCAGTTGTTCAGGTGGTTCATGGTGGTCTGTAATGATTAAATCAAGCCCAAGTTTATTAGCAGCATCCGCTTCTTTCACAGCGGAGATCCCAGTATCCACTGTGATGACCAAAGATACACCTTTCAGTCGCGCTTTTTCTAAAATAGTTGTATGAAGGCCATAACCATCTTGTGTGCGGTGTGGAATAAAGTATTCGAAATCAGCTTTTAGAGAACGGAGAACTTGGATCATAAGTGACGTACTACTAACCCCGTCCGCATCATAATCTCCATAAACGAGTATTTTCTCATTGTTGCGAATCGAATGTCGAATACGTGCGACGGCTCTGTCCATTCCATCCATAAGGTAAGGATCATGAAAGTCGGGATGGTCAGAAAGCAGAATCCGTAGTTGATCCGCTTCATAGCCGCGATTGGCTAACAACGATGCCAGTAACGGACCAATGTTGTAAGTTGTACATAATTGTTCAACCAACGTGGGATCTGTGGCTTGCACCTTCCATTGCGTCTTCGGCGAAAGCATCAGAAAGCCTCCCTATACTTCATTAGATTAATGCACCATTGCGGGAGCTTCGTGTTTGTTCAGATCTGTTGTATGTCGATAAGGAAACCCATGATTGTAAGGAATGACGTGAATCGAAACATCAGACACATGTGAAAATCTTTGCATCAACTCGTATTTCACGGCTTTACCGATCTCGTGACCTTCGGTAACGGAGATGCTCGGGTTCACATGGATATTGATATCAACCACGACATAGTGTCCGTGTTCTCTGGCATTGAGAACAGCCACCGTAATTACACCCTTCACATCTTGAACGACACGCACAAGCGCTGCACGTTCATCGGCTGGCAGCGCACGATCGAATGTATGATGAGTACAATCACGAATCCATCGTATGCCTATCCATATCATACATAGTGCAACTATTAGCCCCGCTATAGGGTCAGCATAATACAACCAGTGAATATTCCACACGTTCCCAAGCCATGCCGCTCCAACACCCAAGAGTGCAACCGATGAAACAACCAACTCTTCTCGACGATCCAAAGCATTGTTAAATAACGCGTCCTTACGCCAACGCCAAGCCGGTCGCCACCAGGATTGAACCAGCACCACTTTCGCAGCAATGGCTCCAATAAGCACGATCAGTACAAATCCATGTAGAGGCTTTAATCCGTTCTGATGGATGAAGATAGATTCAAAAGAAGTCTTCGCCACTTCGAAACCTAAAAACATCAACAATGCAGAAGCGATGATTCGAGCCAAAGGCTGTGAACTGTCATTACCGATTCCGTGTTTGGGCTGAGGCGCCCGCTCCACAATGGAGCGGACGACATTCGCTGTTGTAAACATTGCATCTGCAATCAAAGCCTTACTGTTGGCTAACCAACCAATTATGCCTTTCATAATGGCCAATGCTAATTTAGCGAGAATACCAAGCCAACCGAGAGCTTCCACTTGTGTGAATTGCGCTCTCGTCATTTGGACCTCCCGATGCTCCCTTTTTTCAGCACGTACCATAACGGTGAAGCAATACAGATGGATGAATAAGCTCCCGCGAATAAGCCCACAATCATGGCTAGTGAGAACAATCGAATTGATTCACTGCCAAAAATGTACAATGCAATGGCTACTACGAGTACCGTAGCAACCGTATTCACCGAACGGGTGAACGTCTGTAAGATGCTGTTATTCGTTAATTGCGACAAGTCAGCGGCGGACTTCAACTTTGCAAACCGCAAATTTTCCCGGATACGGTCAAAAATCACGATCGTATCATTGATTGAGTATCCTATAATCGTCAATACGGCAACAATGAACGGAAGATTGACTTCCCATCGAAAAATAGAGAACACCGTGATGACAATAAACGCGTCATGCAACAAAGCAACAATGCCTGCCACAGCAAACCGCCACTCGAAGCGAATACTGACGTATACGATGATGAACAAGCTCGCAACAAGAACTGCGATACCTGCATTCGTCAACTGCTCACGTGCCAACTGAGGATCTACTGTGTTCTCTTCTTTAGACACTTGTTTGCCGAATGTATCGATGAATTGTTGCTCGACGGACTGAACCTGTTGTTGTGTGAGTGTCACTGGAAAGCGCGCTGTCACACGGTCCCCCTGACCACCAACAGATATCGACACATCGTTAAAGCCAGCTTGTGAAATCAACCCTCTTGCTTGTTCTGATGTCACGGGTTTCCCGACGGCAATATCGAGGTTCGTGCCCGCACGAAAATCAACGCCGAAGTTCAATCCAAAAAAAGCGATGGCTAAAATACCAATCAATGATACCAACACGGAAAAAATAAAAAACTTTCTTGTATGCTTCATAAAATCAAATTGAATTTTATAGCGCACTGATGTCCGCCTCCTTCACGCCAAAATGACTTGGTTTGTTGATGGCTTTGCTTCGAACAAGCAACGACAAGAGGAGACGTGAAAAAAATACATTGGTTATAATACTTGCAATAATGCTGGCTATCAGAATAATGCCAAACCCTTTCACCGAGCTGCTGCCAATAAAGAGGATGACAGCGGCTGCCAGGATCGTCGTCAAGTTCGCATCCATGATCGTACCGAAGCTGCTCTTGGACCCTGCACGTAATGCAGACAAGATGGATTTCCCATTACGTATTTCATCCTTTATCCGCTCGAACGTGATGATGTTGGCATCAACGGCCATGCCAATACCAAGAACAAAGGCAGCAATACCTGGCAATGTTAAAGTGACACCCATCAACTTAAATGCAAGGAGCAACAACCATGTGTAACTGATGAGCGTAATGGAGGCAACCACACCGGGAACACGATAAAAGGCAAGCATAAATATCAAAACAATAATGGAGCCAATGATTCCGGCAAGTAAGGTTTTTTCAAGCGATTGTTGGCCCAGTGTAGCACCGACACTCTGTGTATATTTCTCTGTTAGCTTTAAAGGTAATGCTCCCAAGTTGATGACGTCGGCCAATTTCTTGGCTTCATCGTAAGAGTAAGAACCTTCAATAATGGCTTGTCCGTTGTTTATCACAGCATTGACTGTTGGCGCAGACAACATATCTTCATCAAGATAAATGGCTAGCGGTTTACCTAACAATCTTTGGGTCACATCACGAAATTTGTCTGCTTCCTTCACTTGGAGCTGAATATAAGGCTGTCCCGCTTGGTTGAATTGAACGGATGCTCCGCCTTGCGCAAAATCACTGCCTATCATCTCTTTCGCGCCATCCGGACCGCGGAAAGTTAATTCTGACGGTCTCTTCAGAAGTTCTCGTAATTCTGCCTCGTTCTGCACACCCGCAATTTTGGCGCGAATTCTGTCTTTTCCTTCAGGTGTAATTTCCGGTTCTGACGTGCCGAGTGCGTTCACCCGCATCTCCAAGCTGCGCGCTGTCTCACGAAGCGCCTCCGGCGTCACTTCTTGCCCAGCCACAAGTGGTTGAGCAACATACAAAATTTCAAATCCACCTTTAAGATCCAATCCGAGCTTAATGTCTTTAGCAATCGGCAAACTCGTTGTTGCCGCGACACCCAACGTCACCAGTACGATTAGGATAAATGCTACCATTCGCTTCATATCCATAACTTCCGTAGATGCTCCTTCCAATCCAATTAGATTCATTATACCGACGTGGAAAAAATGAGTCAAAACGTTGGTTTATCTGTGTTTTTCCAAGCGCGCATCGTTAACCAATGCATGAGATACGTCGAGCGCAACGACAAAATATCGTTGACTAGCTGATGTATCGCTGGTGTCTCCTTATATTTTGCGTTCACGCAATCCCAAATTTCCGCCCGAGTTACCGTATCATAACCTAACAGGCGTAATTCTTCAGCCTTGCTCTCACAAATTTCATCGAGCATCTCGCGAACGCTCTGATCATCCATTCACAATTCCCTCCGGAGATAAATTATTCTCATTGTAACACAAAACAAAGCATGATGGTTGGACACGCTTCATATTCATGTTAGGAGACTGCCATAGGAAGGAACCGCATGCGATGCGCAAACAAACATTCATCCAAGGGACAATCATTCTGCTTGGTGCGGGGATGCTCAATCGCATTCTTGGCTTTGTACCTCGAATTGCATTGCCTCGCGTTATCAGTGCAGAAGGTGTTGGTCTTTATCAATTGGGTTATCCGACACTGATCGTCTTGCTGACATTAATTACAGGGGGGATTCCGCTAGCTGTAGCAAAGATGGTCGCAGCAGCTGAATCTGAGGGGCATGCATCACAAGTGAAGGATATTTTGCGCCTCGCGTTAACCGTGGTAATCGCCACTGCTATCCTTATTACGTTTCCTTTGGTCTTGAGTGCTCGTTGGATCGCTAATGAGCTTTTGAACGATTCAAGGGTGTATTTCACCTTGCTTGCGATGAGCCCCATGCTTCTCATCGTCGGTATTGCCGCAGTGTTCCGCGGCTATTTTCAAGGTCGCCAAAATATGATGCCAACAGCCGTCTCCCAAGTGGTGGAGACGATTGCAAGAATTTTCGCGATGCTGCTGCTAGCATCCATCATGTTGCCTTATGGCGTGGCTTATGCCGCTGCGGGTGCCATGCTGGGTGTGACCGTTGGCGAATGTTTTGGACTTGTTGTCATATGGCTCCAATATAACAAGACGAAGCCGCTTCCAGGCACACATCCCGTTCTAGAGTCCCACACCGAAAATCGAAATTTCATACGGATGTGGCGTCTGTTCCCCAAACTTACCGGCATTGCAGTGCCTGTTACGGGAAGTCGTCTTGTCGGGTCCGGTTCCTATTTCCTCGAATCGGTCTTAACGGTTAAGGCGCTTGCAATCGCTGGCGTCGCTTCTTCTGCGGCAACGACCCTTTATGGCACTTTGCAGGGCATGGTCATTCCAGTTCTGCTCTTACCTGGAGTGCTGACTTATGCATTATCCGTCTCGCTTGTGCCCTCATTATCTGAGGCAGCCGCTCGGAATGACACGGCAATGATTCACAAAAGGCTTCATCAAAGTATTAAATTAGCGATTGTAAGCGGAGCGCCTTTCGCAGTATTTATGTATGTTCTATCTGAACCGATTTGTTATTATTTGTATGCCGATGCGGAAGTAGGCACGATGCTTCGGCTGATGGCACCTGTTGCCCTGTTTGTATACCTTCAAGGTCCGCTGCAGGCCACATTACAAGCATTGGACCGTCCGGGAACCGCATTATTAAACACTTTCTATGGTGCTGCATTAAAATTAATACTCATTGCTTTCTTAGCTTCAAACCCACAGTACGGAATTTATGGTGTGCTAGCAGCAATCAATGTCAACATTGTATTGGTTACGATGCTGCATTGGAACAGCGTGACTCGCTTTGTAAAGTTTCATTTCTCCATCTCCGTTCTGTTAAAAACCGCCCTCGCAGCCTTAACTACAGGATGGATTGCACACACGCTGTTTGTCTTTGACTGGCATTCCTCACCGCTTATCCGGTTTATTGTCGCATTAACTGTTGGGTTCATCGTGTATTTGTTTGCCGCCCTGTCCCTTGGCCTGATTACAAGGGATGATTTGGATCGATGGCCCAAACTACGTAAAAAATAAACTATTCTCGGCGGTCGACAAACAATTTCCCACGATGGTCTAAGGTGCATAGAAACACTTTATGAATATGAGGGATATTCAGTTTTCGCATTTCGCTCTGCAACCAGAATCGAGTTTTACCGATCTGCTTGAGGTTCTCCTCTTGTACTTTCCCGTCCATGATGAGTGGAATCGGAAGCCCCTCATAGCGAATGTTCACAGTGGGTTGCTTATCATCCATCGTGTTTTTGTGGAATGCTTCACGCGTAGTCACTGTCAATTTACCTGTTGGCTCCAATAATGCAAATTCAACATCCGCAACATCATTTACTTTGTTTTCCCGAAGTTGCAGCATCAAGTCATCAAGACTATACCGTTGTTTATGCATTTCTTTACGATCGAGTTTGCCGTTGCGAATAATGGCACTGGGCTTCCCATCAAACCATATGCGAAATTGTTGATGCTTTAGTGTCAAATAAGCAAGAACAATCTGCAATGCGACCAACAACACCATCGGAAGCAGCCCATGCCAAATCGGCATGCTTGTATCTTCAATCACAATAACGGCCAACTCGGCAATTAAAATCGAAATCACAAGGTCAAATATAGAAAGCTTTCCAATCTCGCGTTTACCCATAATACGGATTGCAACATAGACGAAAAAGTAGATGAGTACTGTTCGTCCAAAGATCATGGCTGCCTCCAAGTGGCTTTCCAACTCCTTCGTTGCATTTCCTTCATTCTCTAACCGAACCTATTTTCACCTTGTTTTGAAATCATCATTCGAATTTTTCAAACGTAAGTTTTGGCAACCTGTTCTTTTCAATGTAGCTTGGACATAAAGTAGCAAGAAAAACGAATGTTGGAGGGATGAGACGTTGAATACTTTGAAAGGGTCCTTCGTTGGCACAAAAACGAGTTCTCCTGTTTTAAGGGGGTTGCTGTATGCTTTCGTAACGATGTCGATGAGTACGATATTGGCATCGCTCGTATATCGTTTTTCGGGAGTCAGTGAACAGAGTATGTCGAGCACAGTATACATGATTCACAGTTTATCTTTATTTATTGGCGGTTGGGTCGCAGGACGTAGATCACAGTTTAAAGGTTGGTATTATGGCAGTATCACAGGATTCGTGTATTGCATTGTCATCATAATCATGGGGTTTTTAAGCTACAATGCCACCGTGACATCATACACATTCATTCAGTTGGGATTATCGGTTGTTGTGGGTGCCATAGGAGGCATGGCAGGGGTCAATTTGCGAAAATCTTAAGGAGCAGTCGAATAAAGAAGGCTTTCCCAGCATCGTGATGATGCGAAGGAAAGCCTTATTGTAGTATGTTCCAGTCGTTATTCTCCAGCAGGAGCGCTTGCGCTTACACTCTCAATTGCGCTGCGATTGAAAGTCAGTTTCGTCGCGTCATTCACAAGCACCACCGCTGTATCATCTGTCAATTCAACGATTTTGCCGTGCATACCACCTAAAGTGACAACCTTGTCACCCTTCTTCAAATTCGCTAGCATCATGTTTCTAGCTTTCTGACGTTTCTGTTGAGGTCGAATCAACAAAAGATAAAAAATCGCAAACATGACAATGAAAGGTAACAAAGAGACAAAAATATTGCCTCCCCCTTCTGTCGCAGTAGCCAAAAATTGCATGTGTACATCCTCCTTAAATTATCATCACGAGACTAGAAGCCCCGGTCATTATGAAGTAAACCGTATTGAGCAAAAAATTCGTCTCGAAAACTTTGTAGGCGGTCTTCTGCAATGGCGTCTCGAACGCGTTGCATCAAATCTAGCAAGAAATGCAAATTGTGATACGTGGTAAGCCGAATCCCGAAAGTCTCGTCCGCTTTAATCAGATGCCTGATGTAAGCACGGGAGTAATTCTTGCATGTGTAACAAGAACAAGCTGGATCTAGCGGTCCAAAATCACGCGCATATACCGCATTACGAATAACCAGGCGACCTTCACTGGTCATCGTTGTCCCATTACGCGCAATCCGTGTAGGCAGCACACAATCAAACATATCAACCCCACGCATCGCACCCTCAATCAATGCATCGGGTGATCCAACACCCATGAGATAGCGTGGTTTGTGCGTCGGCAATAATGGGGTTGTCGCCTCCAGCATCTCATACATCAAATGTTTGGGTTCGCCAACACTCAATCCTCCAATAGCATAACCCGGAAAATCCATAGAAGTCAAATCATGAGCACTCATCTTCCGCACGTTCGCGAACATGCCCCCTTGGACGATGGCAAACAACGATTGATTTTGCTCGCGCCTGTGCGCTTCTAGGCAGCGATGTGCCCAACGGGTTGTGCGTTCAGCAGATTGAATCACATAGGATTCATCAGCCGGGTAGGGTGGGCATTCGTCGAAGGCCATGATGATATCAGCGCCTAACGCATTCTGAATATCCATCGCTTGCTCTGGACCGATAAAAAGTTTATCCCCATTAAGATGGGAACGAAAGTGCACACCTTCCTCCGTAATGTTACGCAGATTACTTAGACTGAACACCTGAAACCCGCCACTGTCGGTCAAGATGGGACGATCCCAGTTCATAAATGAATGTAAACCGCCTGCTTCTTTTACGAGATCATGTCCTGGTCTTAAGAACAAATGATAAGTATTGCTTAGGATTATACCTGCCCCCATGACCTTCAACTCTTCTGGACTCATCGTCTTCACTGTCGCTTGTGTGCCCACAGGCATGAATGCAGGTGTGTCGAAGCTGCCATGCGGTGTATGAACCCTCCCCAGTCTTGCACCCGTCTGTTTACATGTCTTCATCAATTCATACGTTACCGCAGCCAAAGGTTTCTCCTCTTTCAATCACTAAGATATAAACATCGCATCACCAAAACTAAAAAACCGGTACTCCTCTTTAATGGCTTCACGGTAAGCGGCCATTACAGCATCTGTCCCCGCAAGCGCAGAGACCATCATGATCAATGTCGATTTGGGGAGATGAAAATTCGTCAACAAGGCATCTACGCACTGAAATTGATATCCTGGATAAATGAATATGTTCGTCCAGCCTGTTATAGCTTTACTGTGGCCATTATTCAATTGAGCAGCAGCTGTTTCTAACGTCCTTGCTGATGTTGTGCCAATCGCAACAATTCGTTTTCCTTCTGCCCTCGTTTGATGTATGGCCAAAGCGGTATCTGATGGAATCTCATAATATTCCTCATGCATCGTATGACCTTCCACCGTTTCGGAAGAAACAGGCCGGAATGTACCGAGCCCCACATGCAGAGTTAATGTCGCCAGTCGGACACCTTTTTTTTGTATCATTTCGAGGAATTGTTCTGTAAAATGCAGACCCGCCGTAGGCGCTGCAGCTGAACCAAGGTTTTGGGCATACACCGTTTGGTAACGACTGGGGTCAGACAATGATTCCTTAATATACGGTGGGAGCGGCATCGTGCCAAGGCGTTCTAACACCTCATAGAATATACCTTCAAAATGGAATGCAACAATCCGTTCGCCGCTTTCTGTAACCTCAATGACTGTAGCCGTTAACTGGGGTTGCGCATGCGGTTCACCGAATACGATCACTGTACCTGGCTTTACACGTTTGCCTGGTTTTACCAACGTCAACCAATGATCATTCCCTAAAGATTTTAGCAATAACAATTCGATGTGTGCGCCGGTATCCGACTTCCTGCCGTGCAGTCTTGCGGGCAGTACTTTCGTATCATTCATGACCAATAAATCACCCGGAACAAGTTCATCGAGCAAATCCGTGAACTGACGATGCCGAACAAAGCCAGTCTGTCTATCAAGCAACATCAGCCGAGATCCGGATCTGTCCAACAAAGGAGATTGTGCAATAAGGTGTAATGGTAAGCTAAAATCAAACTGTTCTAATCGCATGTATCTCATTCCTTCACAATCGTTGTATCTTTATAATAATATCCTAAGATCCGTTTATAGTCATACCCAAGCTCAGACAATCCGTAGGCTCCCCATTGTGATAAGCCAATTCCATGTCCAAAACCAAAACCATGGAATCGGTAAGCAGGCGATCGCGTGGCCACACGCGTAGTCTCATAACCATCTTTAATGAGAAAGGCATCCGTCGCGATCGTTTGTTTCGCGCCACCTGCTGAGATGGCGTTCACTGCTGTTGGCGATTGGGTTGCTTGCAACGTCTGATTTTTCCCGCCAGCGCCAAGGATCGTGATTGAGGACGTCGCCTCAATCTCAAATCGAGTACTTGGTAAGCCTAGCAACGTGCGATATTGGTCCCCTCGCTGCACGGACAGAAGAGTACCGTTCGCAGTTACCGCCGTAACCCGACCCGATGCATTCCCTCGAGCAGTCACTTTCAAGTCGATTAAACTGCCAAGACGAGACACCTCATTGGTTGCAACACCACTGGACATCATAAACAGTAACAACCGATCTGCCGAGATTGGCCCACGAATCCATTCATACGATGTGGACTCGGTGTCCATCCCAATGATGGTCACCCGCTCTCCTACTTTCAATTGAAAAATGGCCGGATTCGTCTCATTACTTACAAAAGGAGCTTCCCTTACGTTTGCTGCGGATTGTATTACAATACCATTGGGGAAACCGGTTTTTGAATCCGTCGATTCAAGTCGTATCAAGTCAGAGCGAACATAACCAACCTTTCGCTCTGCACTCACAATGCGGTACCATATCAGCTTATCACGCTGAACAATATCATCGGGACTTGGCGTTGCGCTAAATCCAGGTATATCTTGATTCCAAACTTCCATCGGATTGGCTGTCATATTCCCAGCATTGCTATGGTAGAAAGAATCTGCCACTTTGCCGTCAGAACGCATCAGAATTTCCCCTGATGTGGCTTGCGCAGCCGAGATGGCTCCAGGGAATTCGCGTTCTACTCCGCGATACGATTGATCTGCGGTCGTATCGCTCACTTGCGCTATTGCGTATTTCCACCCTTGTTTTATCACATACGTGCGAGCTGCAACCGCCTGCGCCTTCATGACTTCTACTGGCCAAGAACTGTCTAACTCTGAGCCAACAACCGATGCCACATACGATTCAAGTCCAACACGATTGATAACAGCAAGTGTTGCATTGTGCGGTGAAATATCGATAATGCCGCGATAAACGCGATTGAACCGTTCAATCACTTTTATACCGTTATCTGGTGATCTGGGAACCGCAGTAAGTTTCATACCGTTCCCGCCAATATCTACTCTGCGAACGCCAGCAGTCAGGCCGTTGTCACCCGCGCGATCAGTTCTCAACAAGCCATATTTCGTGCCTTGGGGAATGGGCATGGCTACAAGACTGGGTGCGGTGGACTTCAGTTGATTCATGACTTGGGCAATCCCATTCTCATCGACGGCTTCACCTATCCATAATGCGAAATTGGATGTGCCGGAATCCCTCAAAATTCTGACGGGTATCACAACAAGTCCTACATCCCACAAAGGAAGGGCGGCACTCATGACTTCAGCTTCCGTGTTATATTGGCCTATACTTACATACGACGTACCGGTCGTTCGCATCGGTGCTCCATTCAATTGGGAAACAAGGGTTGCATCATTCGCTAAGGCAACACGCACCGCATCAGCTTGCGTGCGTTCTGAATAAGGTCCAGCATAAATCCGAAATACGGTGTTATCCTTCGCTGAATGGGAATAAACAGCTGCAGGCTGCCCGGCATTACGAATCGCCTTGTAAACAGTTGCAGCTCGATTGTTATCACTCGTAGCAAACACCAACACACGAAATCCGTCAACGGAAGCTCGCAGAACGCTGTTGTCTGTTGTCTGCATCCAAGCCGTTGATGTATTGTCCTGAAGCGAGAGGCCACCCTCTGCCGTAATCGAAACCGCGCCTGTTCCTGATGCAGAAACAAATCGATCTGTTTTTAGAAACAACGCCACATGGACCTCTTTCTGTGCAATCATACCTGTAGTGCTGGTTGTATGATTCTGTGCCATGACCGTTGGAATTGCAGGTACCAACAGCAGGATGAAGCAAATCAAGATTGCCAAAACCGTGAATCCCATTCTACGGAAATTGCCCATCAGTCCTTCTTTCCTTTCGGAGGGTATCCCAGATGGAGATAAGCCAGATCCGTTACCATTCGTCCGCGAGGCGTGCGTTGCAGAAAACCGATCTGCAACAAATAAGGTTCATACACATCTTCAATCGTCTGGCTTTCCTCACCGATTGTTGCGGCTACGGTATCTAATCCGACAGGACCTCCATCGAAATGGGTGATAATCGATTTTAGCATCTTGTGGTCAATAGCATCCAATCCAAGATCATCCACTTGAATCATGGCAAGCGATGTTTTGGCCAGTGCGGGTGTAATCACGCCATCGGAACGAACTTGTGCATAATCGCGAACGCGTTTAAGCAATCGATTCGCGATCCGGGGTGTGCCGCGCGCACGGAGCGCAATCTCTTCAGCCGCCTCAATACCGATCTGAACACCCAATATATCAGAGGCACGCATGACAATGGTTCGTAATTCATCAGCGGTATAAAATTCAAGGCGACAAATGACCCCAAACCGATCGCGCAACGGTGAAGATAGCAAACCCGCCCTCGTTGTAGCGCCTATCAGTGTGAACGCAGGCAAATCAAGACGAACCGAACGTGCACTTGGACCTTTACCAATAATAATATCTAGTGCAAAATCTTCCATTGCAGGATAAAGCACTTCTTCCACCGTGCGGTGAAGTCGATGAATTTCATCAATAAATAGAACGTCGCCTTCTTGCAAATTGGTAAGTATAGCCGCTAAATCTCCTGGACGCTCAATAGCTGGACCGGATGTTGTTCGCATGTTTACACCGAGTTCATTCGCTATAATATTCGACAACGTCGTCTTACCAAGTCCAGGTGGGCCATATAATAACACGTGATCCAAACTTTCACGCCGGTATTTGGCTGCTTCGATATAAATTTTCAAGTTTTGCTTTACTTGTTCTTGACCAATATACTCAGCCAAATAACGAGGTCTTAAGCTAAATTCAGCCTGAGCATCTTCCGTTAACAAGTGAGCTGAGATGATGCGGTCTTCCATGCGATAACCCTCCCGTTACATGATGCCCTAGGCCTTGTATAACAATTGTAACGCTAATTTGATCAATTGTTCTGCATGGTCCGAATCACGCATCTTCCCTTTCACATCTCGCCAAGCACGATCCGTCTCCGCCTCAGAATACCCGAGTGCGAGTAAAGCCTCTTTCGCTTCCCGCCAAGCCATCGGATGCCCTGTATCCGTTGACTTGGCGAGTGTAGTTTTGCTCATTCGTTCCATGATACCGCTTGTTTCAAGTTTATCCCGCAAGTCCAATACAAGGCGTTGTGCAGTTTTCTTCCCAATACCCGGCAGTCGTGTCAGAAAGACTGTGTCATCGTGAGTGATCGCATGGACAATCGCTTCAGGCGTTCCCCCAGACAACATGCCAAGTGCGACTCGAGGGCCAATGCCGCTGACTTCCAATAATTTACGAAACAATGTCTGCTCTTCACGTGTGGCAAATCCAAACAACAACACAACATCCTCACGAACATAATGATGAGTATACAGGATAACAGATTGCTCTGTTTTGTTGGCGTATTGGTGAGGATTTGCACAAAATATGCGATAACCAACGTCTCGGACGTCGAGTACAATGCAATCCGATTCTATTAATACAGGAATTCCTTTTAAAAAATCGATCATGGTTTTGGCACTCCGTTCATTCGGTCTTGGAACGTGGAAGTGTGCGCATGGCAAATAGCAACGGCCAAGGAATCAGCAACATCATCTGGCTTAGGAATTGCAACTAAATTCAAAAACATGCGCACCATCTCTTGCACTTGCCGTTTCTCCGCTTTCCCGTAACCGACCACGGCTTGTTTGACCTGCAAGGGCGTATATTCCCCAATCGAAAGTCCCTTCTGCACCGCAGCAAGAATGATGACGCCCCTCGCTTGTCCTACAGCCAATGCGGTTGTTACATTCTTGTTAAAAAACAACTTCTCGACGGACATTGCATCTGGTTT
>JBILCM010000083.1:0-9821 GCA_044353165.1 Paenibacillus sp. | reverse complement strand
TCAGCTCATCGGATTCTCTCCCCAAAGCTACTTACTACAAATACGAATGCACAAAGCAGCAGAGCTGCTCAAACAACCTTTAACCATTGAGCAGGTCGCTTCCAGTGTCGGTTTTTCAGACCCGCTCTACTTCTCACGACAATTTAAAAAAATGTATAAAAAATCTCCCTCAAATTACCGCGATCACATCTGAGAATTAAGAAAGGACATGATTTGCATCTGAGCATCTTCCGCTGATTGCGCAACGATGTTCGTTCGCTGCACATCGTACTCTGCAATGACATGTGCGTATCGGGGATCATAGTAATATTCAAGCAAAAGACGTGTCGCTGCAGCATAATCTTCTTGCTGAAGATAGGTGCGTATCGCAGTCGCAGCAGGTGTATGAATTTTACGCTCGATGCGTTCGAATGCAGACATAATTGCCTCGCTGTAAAGGTGCGGTTCATAATCAGCAAGGATGTTGGACACACGCTGTTCCACAGGCAAGTGGATGATCAATTGTTGTGCTTTCGCTTTCGCAGCGTATAGAAATTCGGGTATGACAACTTTGCCGACGCGACGACTTTCGGCTTCCATTAAAACATAAGGATGGGTTTGCAATCGCAAACAAGACTGAATTAAGAGAGCATCGAAAGTGCGCTGATTATGTGCAGCAAGTCCAATACCGCCAAAGATGGAACCGCGATGTGCCGCAATCGATTCAAGATCAATGACTGGGTAGCCTTGAGCTTGAAGCGATCGCAGTATTTTTGTTTTGCCCGTACCCGTGTATCCATTAATAACAATCAGTCGAGGTTTCCACTCGAACGTCTCGATGGTCTGAACGACCCATTGACGATACGCGCGAAATCCACCTTGCACACGGTACACTTTCCCAGCTAAGATCGACAGCAAGGTTGCCGCTGTTTTGCTGCGCATCCCACCGCGCCAGCAGAAAATCGCTTTGCGGCCTGGAATGCTTTGAAGTTCGCGAATCATCGCAGGCAACTTGGCGGCAACGATCTCTACACCGCGAGCTTTCGCGGCTTCTATACTCTGTTGCTTATAGATGGTTCCGATTTCATGCCGTTCCTGGTTATCAAATAATGGGATGTTGTAACTGCCAGGAACCGTGCCTTCTGCGAACTCGCCTGGGGAACGCACATCAATCGGTGTAACATCACCATTCATGACTTCCGCGACAAATTGCTCAACAGTGATATCTTCTACCAACTGTTAGTCCACCTCACCATCGTTCACGAGAATGTGTCCAGGGTGGGAGGAAACGACATCTCCAATAATTGATGCTTCTACTCCTGCGTGAAGTAATGAGGATAGAAGTTGATCAGCATCTTCAGATTCGACGGCAATCAATAATCCGCCTGATGTTACCGCATCACACAAAATCAGTCTGTCCCAATCATCCAACGAGGCAGCGAAGGTGACATGCGGTTCTACGTATCGATAGTTGTTCTTCGATCCGCCGGGAATGACTCCCTCTTGGGCCAAATCCTTGACCCGCGGTAACGTCGGAACAAGTTTTTTATTTACTGTAAGACCGACTTGGCTTCCTTGTGCCATCTCGAGTGCATGTCCAAGCAGGCCAAAACCGGTCACATCCGTACATGCATGAACGCGTGCATCAACCAAGCATTCAGCCGCTGTGCGGTTTAATGTCGCCATCACTTTCGTAACTCGGGCAATTTCATCCGTACTCAGTTTCCCTCGTTTAATCGCAGTCGTTAAAATACCAACGCCGATCGGTTTGGTAAGTATAAGCTTATCCCCGGGACGAGCGCCGGCATTCGTTAGAATCCGTTGGGGGTGGACAATACCTGTGACAGACAAACCAAACTTGGGCTCAGGATCATCAATCGAATGTCCCCCTGCCAATGTGGCTCCCGCTTCCTTCACTTTATCACCGGCACCGCGAAGAATTTCAGCAAGGATGGTTCGATCTAACTTCGTTATTGGAAAAGCGACTAAATTCAATACCGTTACCGGTGTTCCGCCCATCGCATACACATCGCTTAATGCATTCGCTGCGGCCACTTGACCAAAATCATACGGATCATCCACAATAGGTGTAAAAAAATCGACGGTCTGCACTAATGCCAATTCGTCTGTAAGTTTGTAAACACCAGCATCATCATGCGTCTCCACACCTACGAGTAAGTTGGGATGTCGCTCCGTTGGTGTCAGTGCGCTTAAGATCCCTGACAATTCCCCCGGTCCGATTTTACAACCGCAACCTGCTTTCGTCGAGAATGATGTTAATCGCACGCGTTCATCCATGTGTTGGCTTTGTTCGGTCATGTTATGTCTCCCCTGCTTTTTCTAACAATTCTTGTTGGATAAAACGGTTCACCAGATGTGGAAACTGGTCCAGCAGTTCTGCAAATTCGTGAAGGTCCGTTCGCAAAGCAGAACGGTCAAACGTCATATATTGTTGTGTCAACGTTTTGCGCATACGAATTAAGCGAAGGCACATTTGTGCATCCGGCGGTGTGAATACCTCTTCTCCAACCAATATTTCAACAATATCCTCATAACTACTGGCATCTCTTAGCAAAAACCCATCAATGAGCAAACTGCCCACATCTGTAATGACTTCAATCGCAAGATGCAGTGCTCTCTCTTGGGCAAACAATGCAATGAATGGCTCGGGTTTCTCGTGCTGTTGAGCCGATTGATGCAAACTTCGCAACACCTGTGTGATGATAGGTACAAACTGCAATCGTTCATCAATTTGTCCGCGGTTCACATAATACATGACGTCCCTCCCAAGCTTAACGGTCTTGCTTCCTTCTCGCTTTGCGCTTCAGATGGATCGCAGTCACGACAAAAGTGATGACCACGACGATCAGAATTAGCAACGCTTCCGACATATTCTCACCCAACGTGAACGCCTCCGTTACGGAATAAACCAAGCCCCTAAAACATTGCCATTATATCACATCAAAGACACGAAAGTCCCACAAGCACATTGCTTATGGGACTTAAAAAATGTTCTATTGTTGTTGTATTTGTGCAGTAAACCGGATCGGTACGAACAATGCGTCTCGTTCGATAGCGTACAAGTCAGCAATCTGTTTCGCTCTGGTGTGATCCACACTTCGATTCCCTCTTTCGATCTGATGCAAATACCCAGGCGATATCCGAAGTTCACGTGCTGCCTCCTCGAGTGTCATACCCGATTTTTCCCGTGCTTCTCTTAGCACGATGTTCACCTCGTTTATGTAATCTATTCGTTATGCAAAGTTTATTCCTATTTTACATTATGTAAAATTTCGATTCAATGCATTTCGCATAGATTGATACGGGGTTTCTTCACATTTTGCATAATGCAAAATATAGTATAATTGAAGAGGAGGTGAACCCATGTACGGTTCTAGAATTCGGGAGCTGCGTAAAGAACAAAAACTGACCATGAAACAACTTGGTCAACGCATGCAACTAGCGGAGTCAACAATATCCGGTTATGAGAACGAAATTCGTTGCCCAGATCTTCATGTATTAATTCAATTCGCGGAAATTTTTGATGTCACTGTGGATTATCTGGTCGGGCGATCAGATCGATTCAAACCGTACCCACAACCGGTGCAACCCCCCATCTGGCTCCGCGAAAAAAATGCCAGTTATTCAGTATGGATAATGGACAACCATGTTGAAAAATTAACTGAGGAAGAGTCGGCGTATTTGAAGGTAAGTTTGGAGATGTTCCGCGGGTGGCAAGCAAGTCGGCAAGGTTCTCATACATAGTAGAAAGAAAATAGCTTGCAAAACAATTTGCAAGCTCAATAAGAAAATATATTAAAAAGGGGGTCATCTATACTATACCGCAGTTATATTAAGGCGAAGTAATTATCGGATTACATTTGTGTTACAGATTGAGTGAAACTCGTTTAAAATAATGTCGAAGCGGATCCTGTAATGGTTCGAAACCTATCGTATACAACTTTTGGTATTGCTCGTGAGACTCGGGGTTCGGAACAATCGTTGTCCATTGCGTCTGGTTGTGTTGTGTGACTACAGCAACTGCCTCCTCAGCATCCCTGAACACTTGCGATCCAATGCCTGCGGCAAGCGCTGCGCCAAGCAAAGAGGCCTCAGGAACCCCGGGTAATTCAAGCGTGCATCCCGTAATATCTGCTTTCACGGACAACCACAATGGAATTCGCGTTCCTCCACCGACAACTAGCAAGCGATCGATCGGATTGCCGATGAGCCGCTCTGCGCTTCGCTTCATCATCTGCAACTGATACGCGGTACCTTCGAGTGCAGCTTTCAGTAAGTCCCCGATTTGATGGGATTTGGACAACCCAATAAACGCCCCACGAACTTGAGCATCTGGATAAGGTGCTCCGCTACCCGTTAAGTAAGGGAAATATAAGATTCCCGTCGGTCCTGGCTTGACTTGTTCAAGGGAATCTAGCACTTGCGCATACGTCAAGGGCTTATCCGGGATTATCGTCCGTAACCATTCGACAGATCCACCTGAAGCGGACTGTCCTCCCATCCAAAAGTTCTTATCCGTTGCAATATGAACGCCGAAAGACAAACCTGAATCGAAATCATCTCTCGTCAATGCTCTTGATGGAAGTGTGCCGACCAAGGTCTCTGCTGTGCCCATGGAATCATAAACTTTACCGGGATGAATCGCACCCACAGCCAAGGCAGCGGCAACGTGATCATGACCGGCTATGGTTACTTCGGTGTTCTCAGACAGTCCTATCGCGCGAAACTCAGATTTGACGGTGCCCATAGACACTCCGCCGGGCCATACTTGTGGAAACAGAGAAGGTGATAAGCCCCAATGTCGAATCCAATCGGTATCCCAACAATGCTGATCGATACGAAAAGCATATGTTCGGGCTGCCAATGAATAATCAAAACCCATGATTCCTGTCAATCGATACGCAATCCAACTTGCCGCACTTAACCAGACGGGATCTCCATCGTCGAGCGCCTCGGGCAAGTGATCACGAATCCACAAAATTTTGGCAAGGCCTAATTTGAAGCTACCATGCAACCCCGAACGCACAAAACGTTCGAACGGGTCTGTCTCACGCTTCATTCGACCGGATTGCGGCTCAGAGCAAGTCTCGAACCATGGAATGAATGGGGATCTTGGCGCACCTGTGGTGCGTTCCACGAGGAGTCCGCTCTCTGCCATCGAGGATATTCCGATTCCCTTCACAACCGCTTGATCGATTGCAAGCAGCACCTCTTGAATGGCTGTCGCAATGGTTTGCCACATCGTTTCAGGGTCGTATCCTACAATACCCCACTGTGGATGTTGGATGGATGTTGTCGGGTAGCTTACTGTATGTAAGGGCTGCCCTTGCTCGGAGAACGCGCCTACTTTACTGTTTGTTGTGCCAATATCAATACCTAGCAGGACGTTCATTGCGGACCATCCTTCCATACTTTCTTAAGGAAGCCCTGTCTGCCTGAACCGATGCGGTACATTTGATAATGAATAGGATTCTTCTTGTAGTAATGTTGATGATATTCCTCTGCCGCATAGAACGTCCCTGCCGGGACAATCTCGGTAACAATCGCTTTCCCAAACCGGCCGCTTGCTGCAAGTTCTTGCTTGCTGCGTTGTGCGGCAAGTCGTTGTTCTTCGGAATGGTAGAAAATAGCCGTACGATAGGAGGAACCGCGATCGTTGAATTGTCCACCCTCGTCCGTAGGATCAATCTGTTGCCAAAATAAATCAAGTATCGCCTCATAAGGAAATACATCCGGCTCGAACGTAATTTGCACAGCTTCCGCATGACCTGTCGTTTCGGAACAAACTTCCTTATACGTTGGATTGATCGTGTGACCGCCTGTATAACCCGATATAACGCTATGGATACCCGGGAGTTCATCGAACGGCTTGACCATACACCAAAAACAACCCCCTGCGAATGTCGCTTTCGCCAATTGTTTGTCTGTCATCGCGATCATCACCCCTTCTACCTTACATATTGTACAACAATTCGCAACGACAGTACCAACGTTGTAGCTATATAACCTTAGAATAGCCTCCGCGTTGGAATTGGAGTAGAATACACTTTGACGATAATTCCAAGTTTGCTTTCGGAATAGGAAAAGCAGTGATGCAGCTTGAACAAACCGGAAACAAACCTCCACCGCAGAGTGGAGCTCCTGCTGAAAAAACACTTTACAGGCAACTCCATAGATTACAAGCAAGTGTTCTCCATGGCGCTGCGAGCTGCGGGCGATGCTAAGTTCACTTCTGTGGCATCGCTCGTTTCCATGTGGTTGTTCCGGATCGTTATGGGATACGTGTTCGGCGTTACGCTCGGCTTTGGAGTGATTGGCGTCTGGGCCGCGATGGTCGCGGAATGGGGCGTTCGGGCATTGATTTTTACTTTGCGGCTTAGGGGTGACAAGTGGTACAAGCATAAGCTGGTGTAACGCGGTACATGTTGCTTCTGATTATGTCATTCCCACCATTTTTTTAATTTAATATCTGAAAACATAATTTTAAATAAACTTTATGATTTGAAATTCAAAAAAAGTTTGTTTTTTCGTTTTTGGTGTATAATATGAATAAAAGTTTATTTGTGGGAGGCGCGAATGTTTGAACTCATATCAAGGTCGGAGTACATGCGTCAACTCATTGAGCACAAGGATATCGATCTAGTCAAAATCGTTACCGGTATTCGCAGGTGCGGAAAGTCTTCATTGCTCGATTTATTTCACGCTCATTTAGTTGCTTCAGGTATAGTAGAGGATCACATTGTCCACATGAACTTGGAGTCGTTAAAGTACAGAGACCTGACGGACTATGTCAAGTTTTATGATTATGTAAGCGCACGGATACCCCATATTGGGAAATCGTATCTCATCTTCGATGAACTGCAATCGGTGCAAGGTTGGGAAAAAGCAATTGAGTCATTCAGACTTGATTTTGATGTGGACATTTATATCACTGGCTCGAATGCCTATTTGCTGTCCACTGAGTTTTCAACCTTACTTTCTGGTCGTTATATTGAAATCCGCATGCTCCCGCTATCATTCAAGGAGTTTTTAACCTTTTATGATTTTAGCACGGATGTCACCTTAGATGATCAGTTTCAAAAATATCTCCAATTTGGTGGTATGCCAGTCCTACGACAATATAAGTTTAACGAAGTTCGAAGCAATGAGGCCCTAGAGGCCATCTATGCGACGGTTGTCTTGCGCGATATCCTGCAAAGAAATAACGCTTATGATCAACTTATTTTGAACAAGGTAGTTCGATTCCTCTGCTCGAACATCGGCAGTATGACTTCCCCCAACAATATCGGCAACAACCTCTGCGGAGAAGGAGAAATTGAAACGGTAAAAACCGGTAAGAACAAGAATATCGCGGGAAAAACTGTCAGCAAGTACATCTCTATGTTACACAATGCCTTCGTGTTTTACTCGGTTGGGCGATACGATGTCAAAGGTAAACAATTACTAAAAACATTAGAAAAAAATTATATTATCGATTTAGGATTCCGCAACATGCTGCTTGGTTATCGTGATGGTGACCGTGGACACATTCTGGAAAACGTGGTGTTTCTCGAACTTCTTCGTCGAGACTTTCGCGTGTATATTGGTAAAGTTGGTGAGACGGAAATCGATTTTGTTTGTGAGAAACCGCATGAAAAACTATACATCCAAGTGACCGAAACCATGTCTAGTGAAGAAGTGCGACAACGTGAACTTAGACCTCTCCAGAAAATCCAGGACAATTACGAGAAAATTATTTTGACAATGGATAAGAGTTACATTCGTTCTTATGACGGGATCAAAGTGATAAACATTGTAGAGTGGCTACTATCGTAAAAAAATCATTTTAAAATCATCTTATTAAAGAAAAATAGACAGCAACATGAGTCCTAAGTTGCTGTCTATTTATATGGAGCCAAGGGGGATCGAACCCCTGACCTCTTGCATGCCATGCAAGCGCTCTCCCAGCTGAGCTATGGCCCCGCAGTGATAGCCGAATTGAATTCGGCACAACAGGGAAATACTATCACAGCATACCTTGCGGTGTCAATGCGGTTTATTCAAAAGCGCTGACAGTTCTTTCATGAACATGTCGATATCTTTAAATTGTCGATACACCGAAGCAAAACGAACATAAGCGACTTCATCTACGTGATATAACTGCTCCATTACAAACTCGCCAATGTCACGACTGGATATTTCCGTACTAGCGGTTTGCCGTAATTCTCTCTCGACCGCATCCACGATACCATCCAGTTGTTCAACGGAGACAGGCCGTTTCTCACAGGCACGAATTAAACCACGCAATAACTTATCTCGGCTAAACTCCTCCCGGCTTCCATCCTTCTTAACGACCATGAGCGGTGTTTCCTCAACCGTCTCGAACGTCGTAAAGCGGCGGTTGCACTTCTCACACTCTCTGCGACGGCGTATGGATTGATTATCGTTTACCGGACGGGAATCTAACACTTTCGTGCCGGGATAATCACACAATGGACATTTCATCAGCGTACCTCCTTCAATCTTGCGATTTCTTTTCCAATCAATCCCTGTGATGAACTTTATAGAAAAGCACATACTATGTTCACCAACGTAAGGAGGTGAGCACACATGGGTACAGGTTCCGGTCGTACAAACGATTTGGTTGTTCCTCAAGCGAACCAGGCATTAGAGCAATTGAAATACGAGGTTGCTCAAGAACTGGGCATTCAAATTCCGAATGACGGTTATTATGGTCATATGGCTACTCGCGATACAGGAGCAATCGGAGGTCACATCACTCGCCGCCTTGTTCAGATCGCTGAGCAACAGTTAGCTGGTCAAGTTCGTTAATTACGGATTCATGCGTTATGGGGAGGTTGTGCATGTCCGCACAATCTCCCTTTCTTTATCGCATATTAGGGTAATGCAATACGTACTTATCGTAATAATAATGCACGCGATTCAAATAATGTCTTGTTTCACCGAACGGGATTTTTGATGACTGCATCAAGGTACCGTCCCATACCCCTTGCCGTGACCACTTCAGGACGTTGCCAGGCCCTGCATTATAAGCTGCAGCAATCAGTGAAATTTCCACTTCTTTCGTCGCTTCCTTAGGTACGACCTGATCCGAAAGAAAATGCACATACCAGGTTCCATAACGAATGTTCATCATCGGATCTTGCAATTGCTTCACGTTAGAAATTTCGCCTCTCGTTCGCTGGGTAATCCATTGTGCGGTTTGCGGCATCAATTGCATCAAACCAACGGCGCCTTTCTCGGATGTCTTATCCAGCTTATAATTGCTTTCCACCCGGATGATCGCTGCAATCAAGTAAGGATCTACGCTATGAGCACGCGATTGTTCAATGATCATCTGCTTATAGTGAATAGGATACATCCAACGACCCAGCCAATGCTGATCAGCAAATAAAATCAGGAGAAGACCCAACAGAACAATCACATAAAACACTTTGCTGCGAATCCACATTAGAGCTTGCCCTTCTTCTTTAAGTACGATTGAACTTGCAACCATGTTTCGTTTGGAGTACCACTATTGTCAATGACGATGTCAGCGAGCTTTCTTTTGTCCTCAATGGACATCTGAGCATGAATACGTTTCTCTGCTTCCTCTTGGGATAATCCATCCCTGCCCATGAGGCGAAGCAACTGCATATGTCTTGGAATATACACGACAATTACTTCTTCAATAGGTAATACTCGTTGTGATCCTGATTCGTACAGTAAAGGAATATCAAGAATGATCATTGCAGACGGGTCTTCTTCCGCTAAAACATGCATTTGCCGTTGCATCTCAGTACGAATCGCAGGATGCAAGATGGATTCTATTAATCGTCTTA
>JBILCM010000082.1:0-9840 GCA_044353165.1 Paenibacillus sp. | reverse complement strand
GCAGAAAAACTAAATGGGATACTTTATTGTGATTATTGGATGGGATGGATTACATATTGCATAAACATATAGCACTATGCTAGAATCATAAAGTGCGTCATTTCATGACCACCGCGCTTCAGAGGTTTTTAAAGATTCCTGAAGAGGAACACCCACGGAGGCGGGTCTTACAAATATGAGGGAGGTGCTTCAATGTACGCAATTATTGAAACAGGTGGTAAGCAATACAAGGTTCAAGCAGGCGATGTCATTTATATTGAGAAGTTGGATGAACAAGCCGGAGATCAGGTTGTGTTCAACAACGTGATTGCAATAGGCAGTGGAGAATCACTACAAGCTGGTGAACCGTTCGTGACAGGAGCCTCTGTAACAGGAAAAGTCGATAAACATGGCCGTGGGCAGAAAATCATTGTATTTAAATACAAGCCCAAGAAAAGCTACCGACGCAAGCAAGGTCATCGTCAACCGTACACGAAAGTGATCATAGAGAATATTCAAGGTTAAGAGGAAGCCCAATTGATTCGAATTCAAGTTGATCGGGCGCGGACAAATCAACATATCGTTGGGTTTCGTGTCGACGGACATGCACAATTTGATGATACGGGTAAAGATATTGTTTGTGCTGGAGTATCTGCAGTGACGATTGGGACGGTGAATGCTGCTGAATCCGTTGTAGGTGTATCCCTAACGGCTGATATGGATTCCGGCAAACTTCATGTGAAGGTTCCTGCTCACGTACCGGAAGTAAAGATAGCGCAACTGCAATTGTTGCTCGAGTCGATGGTCGTTATGTTGCAGAGCATTGAAGAAACGTATGGTCAATATATTCGTTTGAAACAAAATCAAGTATGAAGGAGGTACACATCATGTTGAAACTTAATCTACAATTATTTGCATCCAAGAAAGGCGTAGGTTCCACAAAGAACGGTCGAGATAGCATATCGAAGCGTCTTGGTGTAAAGCGTGCGGATGGTCAAGGCGTAACAGCGGGTAGTATTCTAGTTCGTCAACGAGGAACGAAAGTACACCCTGGGAACAACGTTGGCATTGGCTCGGATGATACGTTATTTGCGAAAATTGAAGGTGTTGTAAAATTTGAACGATATGGCCGTGATCGTAAGAAAGTAAGCGTCTATCCAATAGACGTTACCCCCGTAGCGGCTGCGTTGGAAGGTTAAGACCTTAGAAGAGAACCTCGATCGGATGCGGTCGAGGTTTTTTTGGTATACTGAAATAGGTTCCACAATCGATACGAATAAAAGAACGGAGAGCACATGCCATGGAAAACATGGACGATCAAGAGACAAAACAGCAATTGTGGATTGATACTTTCGGTCATCTTAGGCATGAATGGATGAATGAACTTCAAATCATTCTTGGATATATACATTTAAAAAAATATGACAAAGTGTCTAGTTTTGTCGAACTTCTTAAACAGAAGATGCTGGAAGAAAGTCGCTTTGCCAAAATCGGTCATCCTAGATTGGTGGGGGCGTTGCTCACATTCCGCACGCAAATCATGCCGGTACAATTTCAACTTACTGTTGAAGATGAGTGGAACCGAAACATCGTGGCAAGTGACGACGCATCATTGGATTTTGCTGTTCGCATCTTGCTTAGGGCATTCGAGAATGCGATGACACAGCGTGAATCTGGCTCGTACCCCCAATTACATTGTCGTATCAGACAAGAACTCAACACAATAATGATTAGGATTTTTTATGAAGGTTTCCTTCAGGAACAAACTTTAATGTTGGCGGCAAATGAAGTTTGTCATTACTGGGAGAAAATCAGATATACCGGGAAAATAGAGACTCATTTTGGTATGGACAAGGGAACCATTACGCTGTACATACCCACAATTACAATTCAACCAACAGGAGGTTCGTCATGTTTGTAGATATAGCCAAAGTATATGTCAAAGGCGGTGACGGTGGAGATGGGATTGTCTCATTCCGACGGGAAACGGGTGTGCCTGAAGGTGGACCGGCTGGCGGCGACGGCGGCAACGGCGGCGACGTAATCTTCCGTGTAGATGAAGGACTGCGAACGTTGATGGATTTTCGTTACCAAAAACACTACAAAGCTCCTCGCGGTGAGAAGGGTAGGAATAAATCGCAACACGGGGCGAACGCTGAGGATATGATCGTACGGGTTCCGCCGGGTACAGTGGTCATTGACGATGACACACATGAACTGGTTGCGGATTTAACGCGCCACGGTCAAGAAGTGATCATCGCGCACGGTGGGAAGGGTGGTCGCGGCAATACGAGGTTTGCTACTGCGAACAATACGGCGCCGTATATAGCCGAAAAAGGTGAAGAAGGCCAAGAACGATGGATCGTGCTCGAATTAAAAGTGATGGCCGATGTCGGACTTGTTGGGTTCCCAAGTGTGGGTAAGTCTACGTTACTATCAGTCGTGTCGGCAGCCCAACCCAAAATTGCAGACTATCATTTCACAACATTGACGCCAAATTTGGGTGTTGTTGACGTAGGTGATTTTCGCTCCTTTGTGATGGCTGATCTACCGGGCTTGATTGAGGGCGCTCACGAAGGTATTGGCTTAGGACATGATTTTTTAAGGCATGTTGAGCGAACAAGAGTGATTGCCCACGTTATCGATATGTCAGGCTTAGAGGGGCGTGACCCCTACGAGGATTGGATCGCAATTAACCAAGAGTTGCGCCTATATAACGAAACACTTGTCGATCGACCGCAAATTGTCATTGCAAACAAGATGGATTTACCTAGTGCGGAACAACACTTAACGGAGTTTCAGCGAAAGTTAAACGTCGATGGCATAGAAGGTGTCGACATTTTTCCGATTTCGGCAGCAACACGTCAAGGGATTAAAGAGGTCATTTACCGTTTGGCTGATCTGGTCGATCAGGCTCCTCTCATGACAGTAGTCGATGAAATACCTGAGATAACCGAAAGAAAAGTATATACATACGAAGGACGCAGGAAAGATCAAGAATTCACGATCCGTCGCGAGAACAATGTGTTCATTGTGGAAGGTGAGTCCATACATCGATTGGCTAGGCGCACACAATTCGGCACACATGACGCCATGCAGCGGTTTGCTCACATTTTGCGAAAAATGGGTGTCGATCGTGAATTGCGTAAACGCGGTGCACAAGATGGTCATTATGTGCGTATTGGCGATTATGAATTTGAGTTTGTTGAACATGATTAATCAGAAAGTGATGGTCCTTGATATTGCCGCTTTGTTGCCAATCGGTTATAATGTCCACTATGGGTAAACACAAGTCTACTTAAAGAGGACTGATGCAAGTGGCCGAAGCCAATGTGGAGAAGCCCTCTCAACAGCCGTCGTTTTATCTCGTAAGGGAAGATATTTTGCCCGAAGCATTGATCAAAACATTCGAGGCCAAAGCTTTGCTTAGCAAAGGTGAATGCACGACGGTAAACGAGGCAACGGAGAAGGTGGGCATTAGCCGGAGTGCGTATTATAAATACAAAGAAGGAATTTTCCCGTTGCATCGCATGGATCGGGATTGGATTGTAACCATTTCGATGGAGATGGAACACCGTTCTGGGGTGCTTTCCCATGTGTTGTCTCTGGTCGCCGCATTTCATGGCAATGTGCTCACCATCCACCAGACGATTCCATTGCAAGGGGTGGCGCATGTGACGTTGTCTGTCGAGATGAATCCTGCGGGTGAATCTGTTGATGCTATGGTTCATGCGATTCGTTCCGTGGAAGGGGTGCGTCGAACGCTTGTCATTGGACAAGGACAATAAACAACGGAGGAGGAATACATACCATGGAGAAGATACGCATCGGACTTATGGGTTTAGGAACCGTTGGTACTGGCGTTGTCCGGATACTAAACGATCATCAGGACGACTTAGTTCGACAAACAGGTTCGATCATTGAAATTGGTAAAGTGTTGGTCCAAGACGTAACCAAGGTTCGCCATATCGATCTAGATCCCCGCTTGCTCACAACGAACGCCGAAGAACTTGTTGATTCACCTGAGATTGATATCATTGTCGAGGTGATGGGCGGCATTGTCCAAACCAAGGCGCTGATCGAACAAGCGTTACGCAACGGGAAACATATTGTTACAGCTAACAAAGATTTAATGGCCTTGCATGGCGCGGACTTGATTGAAATTGCGCGGGCGAACAACTGTGATATTTATTATGAGGCCAGTGTTGCGGGCGGTATTCCGATTATTCGTGCGTTAACGGAAAGTTTTTCATCCGATCGGATCACTCGCATGTTGGGCATTGTCAATGGGACAACCAATTACATCTTGAGTAAAATGAGTTTGGAAGGCGCGGATTATGGTGAAGTATTGAAGGAGGCACAAGCGCTAGGTTATGCAGAAGCAGACCCGACTTCCGATGTTGAAGGGTTGGATGCAGCGCGTAAGATGGCGATTCTGGCGACATTAGGTTTTCGTATGAATGTTAGCTTGGCGGATGTTGAGGCGAAGGGGATTACGGATGTTTCCCGTTCCGACATCTTGTATGGCAAGCGTTTAGGGTATGAGCTCAAATTGCTTGGACTGGCTGAGCGTGACGGGGATTATGTGTCTGTCAGCGTGCAACCTGCTATGGTGCAGAAATCTCATCCGCTATCCGCTGTGAATGGCGTTTATAATGCAGTTTATGTTTATGGAGAAGCTGTTGGAGAGACGATGTTTTATGGTCCCGGAGCGGGCAGCATGCCTACAGCCACTTCCATTGTTGCGGATCTTGTTTCTGTAGTGAAAAACCTTCGCCTGAAAGTCAATGGACAAAGCCTAAATCGGTCATACAAAGAGAAAAAAAATCAAACCGACGATCGCATTTTTGGGAAGTATTTTCTCTTGCTTCATGTTGAGGACAAAGCAGGCGTGCTCGCTCAGATTACCCAACTTTTCGCTCAGAACAATGTAAGTTTGGAATCGTTGTTGCAACAACCTAGTCCGGAAAACCCGAATGCTGAAATCACGATTATTACGCACAATACGAACCAAGCAGGATTGAAGAATGTACTTCAAGGATTGTCGCAATTACCTGTTGTAAAACAGATCAAGAGCGTCTATCGCGTGATTGGTTGAGAGGAGTTCTATCATGAACATGCGTGCCCCAGATTCGATCCATCGAGACCGTGTTCGGGTCAGAGTACCGGCAACGACCGCCAATCTCGGTCCTGGCTTCGATGCATTAGGTATGGCGCTGTCGATGTACGCTTGGATCGAGATGGGTCCTGCAGAGACAACACAACTGACCTTTCACGGCGAACGTATGCAAGGGCTCCCTAATGATAAGACGAATTTAATTTACCAGATGGCCAAACTTGTCTTCGAGGAAGCCGGGGTCTCGATGCCTGAACTTGACATCGCTGTCCACAGTGAAATACCACTCACCCGCGGACTCGGAAGCAGCGCTGCTGCAATCGTTGGCGCACTCGGCGCGGCGAATGCACTCATCGGACAACCGTTCCCACAGCATGAACTGTTCCGAATGGCTGCCGCCGCGGAAGGACACCCAGATAATGTTGGCGCAGCATTGTTCGGCGGCATCATTGCCGCGGTATGGAACGGCAAGGAAGCATCCTATGTGCGTATTGAACCGCCGCTGAACCTAACGACACTCGTTGCGATACCAGCCTATGAGTTGGCCACAACGAAGGCAAGGGGCGTCTTGCCGCAACAAGTGAGCAGAGCAGATGCCGTGTTCAATCTCTCTCACGCCTCCATGCTGATTGCGGCGATGGCTACGGGTCAACTGGAAAAAATTCAGGATGCTATGGATGATCGACTGCATCAGCCTTACCGAGCGCCCTTGGTACCGGGCCTAGAGCTTATACTCAAAGATGCTGTGCGTAATGGCGCGCTTGGGGCGGCACTCAGCGGTGCTGGACCGACAGCCATTGCACTTGTGGATGAACGCTCTGATCGAAAGTCATACTTGGAGCGATTCATGCAAGATACGATGCTTCAATGCGGTGTTCCCGTAGAAACGTTCTGGCTTATGCCGTCGACAACAGGGTTGGAATTTGTCCCTCTTAACGAAGATGCGACCCAAGTTGAAGCGCAAAGGGGTATCCGCCAGTGACCCTATCAGTGTCAGTTCTAGGACCTAGCTCATACTCCGAAGAAGCTGTGACTTGGCTTTTGGATGGAACCGACTGGGAGATGGTGCCTTGTCGCACCATTGCCGATGTTTTTGAAACTACACAGATCGGCCGAACATCGCATAGCGTGATCCCGGTTGAAAATACGATTGAGGGCTCTGTAAGTCTACATATTGATTGGCTTGTACATGACGTAAATCTTCCAATTCAAACCGAGTGGGCATTCCCGATTTTACTTAACCTTCTGCTTTTGCCGACGGAAGATGGGACGAAAGACCATTCTCGTCCATTGGAGCGGTTAAAATCGATTCGCAAAGTGATTTCACACCCGGTAGCATTAGCGCAATGTCGGCGTTTTCTAATGGAACGAATGCCTCAAGCCGAGATTGAACCCGCAGCATCTACAGCAGAAGGCGCTCGAATCGTTCGTGAAAACAACGATCCCACCGTGGCCGCAATCGGTCCGGCTGCAGCGGCACTTCGGTACCAGCTGGATAATGTTGTTCGTTCCATTCAAGATCATAACAATAATTTTACACGGTTTACGCTTGTTGGACATGGACAGCTTCCCGTTCTGCACCCCGAGAATGCTGAATATGAGGGCATCAAAACTACATTATTACTCATGCCAAATGCTGATTTCCCGGGAGGGCTACATCAGTTATTGTCTGCTTTCGCATGGCGGCGTTTGAATTTAACTAAAATTGAGTCGCGACCGACCAAGAAAGAGCTTGGAACTTATTACTTTTACTTGGATATTGCCGCTTCATTGGATTCGGTTCTGCTGCAAGGAGCGATTGAAGAAATTCGTGCAATCGGGTGTCAAGTGCGTATTATGGGGTCCTACCCCAGTTATCGATACAAAATAACAACGAAAGTATAAGCGGAGGTGTTTGTTCATGGCTCAAGTGATTTATTTGAATGGTGAATATGTATCTAAAGAGAATGCAGTGGTATCAGTTTATGATCACGGTTTTTTGTATGGCGATGGTATTTTTGAAGGAATACGGATTTATGACGGGAACATTTTCAAATGTAAAGAGCACTTGAAGCGGTTATACAAGTCAGCTAGATCGATCATGCTTGACATCCCTTTGACTTACGAAGAAATGCAAACCGTCTTAGTGGAAACGATCCGCCGCAACGGGTTACGTGACGGATATATTCGGCTTGTTGTTTCCCGTGGTCCGGGCGATCTCGGATTAGACCCACGTCGCTCACCGAGAGCGAATGTCATTATCATTGTGGAGAAGCTCTCAATCTTCCCAGAGGAAGCTTATATTAACGGTTTGCGAACCGTTTCTACATCAACGCGCCGCAATATCCCGGATGCATTAAATCCAAAAATAAAATCGTTAAACTATCTAAATAATATCTTAGTCAAAATTCAAGCGAACCTTGCAGGTGTTGGCGAGGCGATCATGTTGAACGCACAAGGGTATGTAGCTGAAGGTTCCAGCGATAACATTTTTATAGTGAAAGACGATGTTGTATTTACCCCCCCTGCTTATGTAGGTGCTTTGGAGGGAATTACGCGAGCTGCAATTATGGAAATTTGCGAACGCGAAGGGATCGTACTGAAAGAAGAGCCTTTCACTTTGCATGATGTCTACGTCGCAGATGAAGTATTTTTCACTGGAACGGCGGCGGAAGTCATCGCAGTGCGGGAAGTAGACGGTCGTATTATTGGTGAGGGAAAAGCGGGACCGATCACGACGAAGTTGCTTCAAGAGTTCCGAAAGATTGTAGTCCAAGATGGTGTGAAAGTATTCGAATAACTTTGCCTGAGGAGATGACGCAAGCCGTCATCTCTTTTTTTTATTTCTGATGTCAAATGACCTCATCTTGCATATGATGTATTGCACTAGGCATTCGCACAGAGAAATC
Organism: Paenibacillus sp.; assembly: GCA_044353165.1. Classification (GTDB taxonomy): domain Bacteria; phylum Bacillota; class Bacilli; order Paenibacillales; family YIM-B00363; genus JBILCM01. The sequence continues at coordinate 1,857 of JBILCM010000082.1, read as the reverse complement.
AAGGTTGTGCGATGAACGGACAATTATTATCAAGAGGAGTGAATCTATGAAACTTCATGTGACGAAGGAAGGGGATACCTTCGCTTTCTTGGCAGAAACATATGGTGTTGAAGTCGATCGCATCATCGAAAAAAACCCACTCGTTAGCGAATTGGAGCGAATAGCACCGGGAACGAAAGTGAAAATTCCTTCTATTCCAATTCGAACAGTTGTGGCAGCGCACATGCAAGATGAACTTATGTCGGGGATTGTTGTTGAACCTGTGCCCCCCACTGAGACGACTGTGCTATCCTCCGCTCCAGAACCAACACAGTGGACAGTGAATCCTATGAATGCCATACATCCCTTTACACAATTCCCTGTACCAACGACACCTGTATGGATACCTTATACGCCGGATTGCGGATGTGGGAGTCGATCAGTATCGCCCTACCGTGCGCCATTGCCTTACGCTCTCCCTTGGGTCACTTCTGCAAGAGCAACGATTGCCAATTACGATCCATTGCTTCATCCCCATATCCTCGTTTCACAACCGTATGGGGATGAACTGCACGAGGAACCACAAATTGATCTTGCGCAAGATTCAGTGCAAGAGTCATCTGATGTATTCGAGCATACGAAAAAAAAAGCGGTCACAAAGAAAGACAAACCGAAAGTTCACCGAAATTCAAAAATGGAAGCGGTGAGGTCCTATTTGAAACGCACATCTCCACGTAGACATCCGTTACGGCCAACCGCTTCGAGACCTTGGATAAGAGGCTGAATGAATTGTGTGTATAGACACTCTTTGCATTGGTGAAAATAGAAAACACATCGATGTTGCAGCCAATGGGGTGATAAGAGCGATGACTTACTTTGGTCTTCTGAAGAAGCATCTAAAACGGATTTTTCGCTCGCGCAAAGGTTGGCTTTTGGTGGGTATGCTATTTCTAAGTGTAGGCATCAGTTTCATGTTCAGCTCTTGGAATTCATCAGCAATGGCTGTGTTTTTTGCGGAACCTAACAAGGAAGGGTCAACAGCAGTCTTCTTGCAACGCGTTTTTGTGTGCGGTATTGAATTGCAACAGATGGGCAATTTTTCTCAACAGCAGATCGTTCGTTTGAAAGCAAAGCATCCAGAGTGGCAATATTCGATAAGACCGAACGGAGAAGTGGTTTTCACTGCAATCGTTAAGGATCTATCCAACGATTGCAAACGTAATGCATTCTTCGGACTGGATGCCACAGGTAATTTGACGTTGTTCCATGGTCCGCCCAGCGAGGGGAATGCGATTCGAACATTCTTCCAACTCAACATTGATCAATTGGAGAGTGTGATGCCGGATCAGGTAATTGATCAGCTTCATCGTGGGATTCGGATTACGGACTTAGCGGAGTACAACAGCACCTTATCAACTTTCAGTGATTTTGCCGTTGATGAAACAGAAAAAGTGATGAAACGTCAAAATTAACAAAAAAGAGACGAGAAGATAGACGCTCTCGTCTCTTTTTTGTTATGATAAAGAATAGACGATACATATGTTCGTAAGCTTTGGGATAGGAGAGATTCATAATTGCGAATTATAGGGATTGACCCAGGGCTTGCGATTGTCGGATATGGTGTCATTGACAAGATTGGAAGTCGTTTAGCACCCATTCAATATGGTTGTATTACTACCGAAGCAGACACAGATCAAGGGCTTCGACTTCAGCAAATTTATGAATCGACGTTGCAATTAATTGAAACATATAAACCAGATGCAATGTCCGTCGAGAAGTTGTTTTTTAACAAGAATGTAACAACCGCATTGGCTGTAGGACAAGCGAGGGGCGTCATCATTCTTGCTGCGGTGCAGAAGGGACTTTCGATTGGGGAAT
>JBILCM010000159.1:0-2693 GCA_044353165.1 Paenibacillus sp. | reverse complement strand
TCCACAATTTTAGAGGAGGAAGCTCGATGAAATTACTCGTTACCGCAAGAATGGAGTCCGCTGATCTTACAAGGTTGCACAATATCTTTTCTGACATCACACTTGCTGGCTGGGGTCAAAACAAGGTGAAGTTGACCGAAGAGCAAATGATTGAACAGCTTCAAGATATGGATGCCGTTATCATTGAATTTGAACCGTTGACTGCGAAAGTAATTCATGCCTGCAAACATCTAAAGCTGATTGCTTGTTGTCGGAATGAACCGGAAGCGAACGTAGATATTGAAGCGGCCACAGCTTGCGGGATACCTGTTCTATCGGGTGCTGGTCGGAACGCGATCTCTGTCGCTGAATTTAATATCGGGATGCTCATTGCACTTTCACGAAATATGGCTCAAGCCGATTATTTATTGAAACATACGAACGAAATTACGGGTTTAAATTACTCAGCGAACATTCAACTGAAAGGTCCTTCCGAATGGTCACTTGATCCGCATGCGCCATTCCATCGTTTTGGCGGCCCTGAATTATACGGTAAAACGTTAGGTTTGGTCGGACTAGGCAGCATTGGTCGAGCCGTGGCGCGGATGGCCAGGGCATTCGAGATGGAACTCATCATCTTTGATCCATATGTAACGGCTCAATCGATGGAGAATGAATTTCAAGCAAAGAAAGTCACACTTGAACAACTCATGCAGCAATCGGATTTTGTTAGCTTGCATGCGAAAGTCACACCGGAAACAACAGGACTGATTAATTATCAATATTTGTCGATGATGAAACCAACAGCATACATTGTCAATACAGCAAGGGCAGCAATTATGGATTATGATGCATTGATTGCATTGTTGAAAGAAAAGAAGATTGCCGGTGCCGCGCTTGATGTGTATCCACAAGAACCGCTGCCGCCTAATCATCCGTTATTGCATTTGGATAATGTGTTGCTCTCACCTCATCTGGCAGGCTCAAGCATTGATATTCCTAAACATCATTCGCGTATGATAACGGAAGATGTGGAACGTTTCTTTGCAGGTATTAAACCTTTGCGATTGATGAATTCAGGTGTATGGCAAGGTGCGAACTGATGCGGACACGATCTTTACAAGGGAAAATAGCTTTGATTACAGGCGCCTCTCGGGGGATCGGCAGTGCTACGGCACTTAAGCTTGCTGAGGAAGGTTGCAAAGTGGCCATAAATTATCATTCTAGCAAAAGCAGTGCACAAAGCGTTGTGGAGTCGATTCGTGAAGCGGGCGGGGAAGCTGTGGCTTATCAGGCAGATGTAGCAAACCGTGTAGAAGTGGATCGAATGGTTCAACAGGTGATTGAGCAATGGGGCTCAATGGACATTTTGGTCAATAATTCAGGCGTTTTTGTGGACCGATTCGTTGAGGAGATGACTGATGAAGAATGGCAAAGCATGATTGCGATAAATTTGAGCAGTGTTTTTTATACTTGTCGTGCGGTCATCCCTGTATTTAAACAACGACGGTTTGGAAAAATTATCAACCTATCCTCTCAAGCAGCACTGACGGGTTCTGCACAGCATGCACATTATGCCGCGGCGAAAGCTGGAGTGCTCGGATTTTCTTATTCACTTGCGAAGGAATTAGGACCTTATGGCATTACTGTCAATGTTGTTTCACCCGGTAGAATCAGTACGGATATGATTGCTCCGCATGCACAGCAACGCATGGAAGAATGGATGTCAACGACGCCTTTGCGAAGGTTGGGTGGACCGGAGGAAGTTGCGTCTGCTGTGGCTTATTTGGCCTCTGATCAAGCAAGTTATATTACGGGACTGAATATGCATGTTAACGGCGGATTGTTGATGGGCTAATGGAATTTTTCAAAACAATGGTATCGCTCATCACGTGTTTTTGTTACAATAGACGGGTATTTTAAGTAAATTTCAAGAAAAAAAAAAATTCATTCCATGAACACAGATGGGGGTACAACGGCATGATTATCAAACCGAAAGTTCGGGGATTTATTTGTACAACAGCACATCCGGTTGGTTGCCAAGCACAGGTGAATCAACAAATTTCATATGTTAAACAGCAAGGGAAATTAAACGGTCCTAACAATGTGTTGGTCATTGGCGCTTCGACGGGGTACGGATTGGCTTCACGGATCACCGCAGCATTCGGATGGGGAGCCAACACGATCGGCGTATTCTTTGAGCGCGGTTCTTCTCCTGATCGGACAGGCTCAGCAGGCTGGTACAATACGATTGCTTTCCATGAAGCGGCTGTCAAGGAAGGTTTAAAGAGTATCAATATTAACGGTGATGCGTTCTCCGACGAAATCAAGGCCAAAACCATAGATGCTATTAAGACGCAGATGGGGAAAGTGGACCTCATTGTGTATAGTCTTGCTTCACCCAAACGTACACATCCTCAAACCGGGGAATTGTTCTCTTCTGTGATCAAACCGATCGGGCCAACATATACGAACAAAACCGTTAATTTTAACAATGGCATCGTTAGCGAGGTTTCGATAGAGCCGGCAACGGAACAAGAAATTGAACATACCGTAGCTGTCATGGGCGGTGATGATTGGAACATCTGGTTGGAACAACTGGATGCCGCTGGCGTGTTGGCAGATGGCGTCAAGACTGTGGCTTACTCATACATTGGTCCGGAAATCACACATGCCGTTTACCGGGAAGGTACGATCGGTCGGGCGAAAGATGA
>JBILCM010000081.1:0-9897 GCA_044353165.1 Paenibacillus sp. | reverse complement strand
GTTCATCCGTCCACCCTCGTGTTGGATCGTAATCGGTGCCGAAGTTTGCTCCACCACAGCGATATCGCCAAGCGTGCGCGGCCCTACTGGTGTCACGATGGGGATGCGCTTCAACGCTTGCATATCCTCAATGTTGTTTTCATACGCCACCGTTACATTCCAATCTCGATCGCCCCACTTGAAATCCGCAATCTCTGCAGGCCGCAATCGCTCGGAGACGACCATTCCGACAAGCATCGGGTCTACGCCGAGTTGTTCGCCGTTCGCATTCAGCCGCACGACCCATTTGTCTTGTACCTCGTTCAAGCTGTTGCGAATATTTTTGAGTCCATCATTCCCAACCATGAAATTTTCAACGATACGTGCCGCTTCGCTTAACGCTGCGGGGTCGTCACTATATAGCGTTACATCGATATTGTTGCCGCTAGGCGGTCCTTGTTGTTGTATTTCGGCCACACTGACCTTCGCTTGCGGCACTTGGGCAGTGACGAGCGTCGTGACATCCTTCGTCAACCGCGTGTTGAACGCTGTGATATCGACATCCTTACGCAAGATCAAGATGAAGGAAGCCGTATCATCGGTCGGCGGCGCCAGCCCCGCGTCGGTGTTATCGCGAATGCCGATGCGCAAATACATGCGTTCCACCTCATCTTGTTGCTGCAAGTACCCCTCGACGTCACGCGCGACGCGGTCCGTCTGTGCCAATCTCGCCTCTGCCGGAAGATCCACCTTCATACGGACGAACACATCGCCGCCGGCTGGCAAGAACGAAAGCCCGAGAAGCTTGACCAAGCCAAGCGAGCCCGCCAACAAGACGATCGACAGCGCGAAAACAAGTCCTTTGCGCCGCAACGACCCGCGAAGCAGCGGCTCATACATGCGCACGAGCCAGCTTGTTTTCCCATGCGCACGCACTCGGGTGAAGAACGCGCTGCCTAGCACCGGAATGAGCGTCAAGGAGACGATGAGCGATGCCGTAATCGAAGCGACCACAGCGATCGCGAACGGCGTGAAAAACTCCCCAATAATCCCGCTAACGAAGGCCAGCGGCAAGAACACCACGACGGTGGCGACCGTCGACGACGCCACCGGACCCAACACTTCACGCGTGGCCAAGAAGGCAAGCTTGTGTCCCGGCATCTTCGGACCGTGCACCTGTCGCCAGCGATAGATATTCTCGATAATGACGATGCTGTCGTCGACAATCCGCCCGATCGCAACCGCCAAGCCGCCCAACGTCATGATGTTGAGCGTATTGCCCGTCAAATCCAAGACGGATATCGTCAACAGAATTGATAACGGCAACGACAAGATCGCTATGATCGTTGCGCGAATATTTCGTAAGAAGAGGAAGATCACGATAACCGTGAAAAGTGTCCCGTACCCGCCTTCCTTCAATAGCGTCTCGACCGACTTCTCCACTTCTTGACCCAAATCGCTGATCACCGCATAAGAAAACCCATCCAGCTTATTGAAACCCGAGAGGGTGGAACGCACCGATTCCGCCACCTCTGCGGTGTTCGCTTCCTGCTCTTTGTTGACACTGATCAGGAAGGCCGGTTGGCCGTTGTAACGCGCGATCACCTTCTGCGCAGTCTCCACATTCACGTCCGCCACATCGATCAATCGGATGTTGCGCGAGGTTCCGTCGAACGAACGCACCGACAGTCTTGCATCTTTCAGTGCTTCGATGCCCTCGAGTTCCCCGACAAATCGGACGGGAACCGACACCCCCGCTTCGTCCACACTGCCTAATGGGAATGCGAAATTACGGCTTTGGATCGCATCACGTAGTGCCGTACTCGTAATCCCTTGCGCACGAACCAGTTCATCTTTGAGCTGAATTCGGATTTCCGAGGCGTTACCCCCCTGTAGGTCCACGGAGCTGACGCCTTCCACTTGTTCAAGCGCCGGTACCACTTTCGTCTCCATGACCTGTTGCAGTGCCGCCGCATCCGCACTCGAATCCAGCGTAACCGCCGCTTCGAAGATCGGAATCGTATTCGGGGAGATGCGCGCAACGATCGTATCTGCTTTCTGCGGCACATTCGCCTTCTCTACGGCTGCTTCTACATCAGCAACGACCTTATCCATATCCGTCCCGAACGGATACAAGAGGAAGATCGCCGAAGAAAACTCGGCCGTCGTGCTCGTGATGCTGTCATATCCTTGTAACGCCAGTAACTCCGTCTCCACGGGAATGGTGACCTCCGTCTCCATCTCTTCCGTTGACGCTCCTGGATAGATCGTCTGCACGAATACAGCCGGGAACGTCACATCGGGGAACGTCTCCACGCCGATCCGATTCGTTGAGAACAAACCCGCCACGAGCACCAACACGCACAAGATCACTACGGCCACAGTATTTTTTAAGCTAAACTTCGTCATTCCACCCATGTATGGGGTCACACTCCCATTCCGACAATCTTTCTCTAGTATAAAAATAGGTTCCTGCGCTTGCAATGCGCCATCGGTGTCGATATGCTTACATCACAAATCATACCATGAGGTGATCCGAATTGTCCCAACGACGCAAACCCCAAGATCCGCGGTTCAAATCGAAGTGGAGAATGGTTCAGCAAATATTATTTCATGGCCTCTCGGCAGGGACGCTCACGGGAATCGCGATGGGATTTTTCTTCAAATTGATCGAAAATGTCACGGGTTCCAAAGTCTATATTCTGCTCCTCAATGTTGATTTTGTGCCTTTCTTGCCGCAACCGCTGCCGGAATGGTTCGAGTTCATCTTGCATCTCGCGGTTTCCGTCGGTATCGCAGCGCTATATATCATTCTTTTGTTACGCTATCCCTCACTGCGGACCAAGGCGTTGCGCTTAGGGATTGCGGCTGGCGCTTTAGCCATCCCCACCTTCATCCCGCTCACATTGCTCTCCACGCGAACACCCGCGATCGACGATGGCGTCGCTCTGTTCTGGTGGGTGGTCGGGCATCTGCTTTATGGCGTGGGACTGGGCTTGTATGGCCGCCTGTTCATCCACCGCGTGACAGAAAAAATCTACCCCTAGGTAGGGATAGACTCAAGGGGTAGATTCTTATATCCAACTCGAATGGCTCGTTAAGACCGCTTTTCGAAGAAACCGAGTTTTTCTTTAAGGGCGAACTGCAATTCTTGAGAGAAGTTTAATCCGTGATTTTCGGCTTCATCATTCAGCCATTTGGGGATAGTCAATGTCTTCTTTACCGATCGGTTTTGGATTTCATCGCGGATCGGTTCTGTCCTTGCCTGAATCATTGTGACAAAGGCGTTCGGATCTGTGTCGTCTGGCATCACAACGTTAGCGGGTTTCGACGGACTAGGAATCGAATCGCCATCGCGTTCCATTCCATAGATATGCAAAGCCATTGCTTCAGCCGCCATTCGGAGAGATTCGTCGATATCGTCGCCTTCTGTGATGCAACCGGGTAGGTCAGGGAACGTAATCGTAAAACCGCCATGTTCGTTTAGATCGAAAATTGCAGGATAAATGTATTTCGCCATGATCTACTTTACCTCCTTCGGCGAGGTTCTTATCGGAGCCCAGCTTCCTTAAGAATTGAGTTGATTGTCTTTGTTACCAAGTCTTTCCTGGGGTGAGGAATTGTTACTTTGCCTGGCTTGGTAGGGTGTTTAAATTGGTGATGGCTTCCGTTGACTGCAACCCACTTCCAGCCATCGTTTTCAATGAGTTTTATGATCTCCCTCGAACTCATTCCCTTATCCCCTTACTCTATATAGATTAACACGTATAAATGATACGTGCAATAAACATTTGCGTATAAATTAAACGCATTTTCCACCGCGTGACAGAAAAAATCTACCCCTAGGCAGGGATAGACCCAAGGGGTAGAAACTTAAATTCAATATTATGCCAGCTTCTGCCGGAAAACTTCAATGTCCCGATCATGTTGCGCAAACTTGCCCAATAAGTATTTGCTCGTATCCGCAGCATATTCAACATTGCGTTTCATATCTGCCACTTCCGACTCCACGCGGTCAAGGCGATGCTCGACTTGATCGAGACGCTGCTCCACGCGGTCAAGGCGATGCTCAATCTTGTCCAAACGCAGTTCCACCGCATCCATACGTTCCATCAGTTTGCCCACCATGCCGATCAGTTGGGTGAGCATATGTTCCATCCGTTCCAACCTTTCTTCCATGAACCTCAACTCCTGCAGCTTGATGACGTGCTCAGAGGGGATCATTGCGGCACCGTCTCAAATCCCATCAAACGAAAATGCTGATCAAATCCGAACACCCGTGTCATGCCCCGACTGCGCATAATGGCCATACTCAATGCATCCACATGCGAAAGCTTCACGCCAGGAAACTCCGCCAACACAAAACCTGTGCTTTGCCAAAGTTGCAGATCATCATAGACGATCTCCAGAGATTGATTCTCGCACGCTTGACCTACAGTTTTGAGAAAAAGCGAGGCTTGTTCGAAGCTCGATTGGTGCCGCAACCAGGTGTACGTCTCCGAAATGATGTGGCTTGATGATACTTTGGAGACGGTTAATGGCAATGTGCGGTAGAATGACGCCGCGCGTGCATGGAATGCATCATCTGCATCAATCAATGCAATCCAACCGCTCGTATCGATAAACAACGTTTCCCGTTTCATTGGCGCTCTCCCGGAAGAAAATAAATGTCGCGATCATGACGCAAGGACCCGTCGCGTTTGCCGCTTGAGATTCGGCCAATCATCTGCATGAGCGGATCTTGCTGCGCTTCCCGATGCGCAACCAAATACAGATCAAGCGCCTCACGGATGATTTCGGCCTCAGTGGCCCCTTTGCGCGTCGAAAGTAACTTGATCGCATCATTCTGGGAGGGTTCCAAATAGATTTGTTTACGGATCATGCGTTCATCCACAAGCATTGCCTCCACCTCATATACATCATATCATGAATAGATGATGTATGCAATTGTCTATTGCATGCTTCATGTGCACCTTACATCTTCACACTGCGTGCACTCAACCTACCATGTAACACCCAAGCTAATATCGCGCTGACCAGACAGAACAACGCAATCACCGCATACCCAACCAAGTAGCCGCTCCCTTGCCAAGTTGATCGAACCGCCCAATCCGTAGCCCAACCTACCAACAAACTCCCGACCACGATTGCAATTCCCATGATCGTAAGCACAACCGTCAACATTTCTTCGATACGATCTTGGTATTGTTTGGCCAACAACGCCATCATCGTCGGGTAGAGCGGCGCAATACCGAGCCCGGCAAGCGCCAGCCACCACGCACCGCCTTGCCATCCGAGCGCGCCCATCACAAGTCCAATCCCCGTCGTGACGCCTGCCCAAGCCGCGCCAATCGCGATCGAACGCAACCATCCGCAACGATCAATCAGTGGCCCAAGCAACAAGCGCGCCAGCGTGAAAACGATGAAGAATACCATCAAATATTGCGCAGACGCCGCAAGCGGTATCCCATATGCTTTATTCACGGTAATGACAAGCCAACCACCGACTGCCATCTCCGCGCTCACACCGAGCGATAGCACTGCGATCAATAGCCAGAGCGTCTTGTCTTTGCGCCAAGGAAGCTTGTGTGTATGCCGGTGTGATGCAGACTCTTCGTTCCCTTGGGAACGTGATATTTGTGTCGAATGTAGGAAAAAGGTAATTAGCAACGGCACGAGCGAGCTCGCAAGCACCACGGCGTACATGCCGCGCCAACCGAGCGCTTGCATCATGCCGCCAGCTTGCAACGCATCATCGGCTAGCCCCACACCGCTAGTGAATGCCAGGCTGCCGCTGTTCACGGGCCACCCGATCAGTGTAACTGCCACCAGCGGTGCGATAATCGAGCTAACGCCATAAAAAAAATGCGACACATTCATCCACGTGGCCGCCCGATGAACGAACAGCCTTGCGGCAAGTATCCCCAGGCCGATCTCCAGCATGCCATTACCCAAATACATCAACACGTATGAAGCGACGAAGGTAGCGTATTGATGAGACAACGCAATGCATACACCTGATACCACCATGCTGCCGAAGGCAAGAACAATCGTCCAGCGGATCCCGATGAACCGAGTCAACGCGGCTGTGTAAAGACATGCGACCAAATAACCGAACGAATTGATCGCCAGCAACAATCCAATCTGCCACTCCGTCAGCCGAAAATCTGCTTGTATGAGAGGGATGGCGGGTCCACGAATATTCTCTGACAGTCCGAACATAAAAAAACCGAGAAACACAACAACAACCGCAACGACAAAATAAATCCCCTGCTGTGGCATGATCCATGCACCTTTCTTGATGTTCCCGTTCCCTTGATCATTCCTTACCCGTCGTTAGGGTTGTGCGATAAGTTGCGCATAAAGCGCCTGCGTTGATTCGGTGGAAGCGGTGTTGAAGATGATCGTCCGCCCCGTCGAAGTGACTATCTTTATGAAAGAAGGCACTGCACGGTCCACGTGTAACGTCGCCTTGCCGATCCCTTCCAAGCGGAATGAGCCTTTGAGGTGATTGCCGATGGCGGAGCCGTTCATTTTCCACTCGACGGGCGGCAGTTGCATAAGTTGTTCGACTTGGGCGATGTCTGTGCGTGGAACATTTTCTCCGCAAAAACCTTTGATTTGCAGTTCATCCGCTGTCACACGCACGTTGGCAGGCTGGAGACCGTAATACATCCCCACACTCACCCCGACCGAGATCACTGCAAACAGCACACTGGCTCCCCACATCATCATTTTGCCCCGTCGCGTCATCGAGCCATCCGGATTCCGGGTATTGCCGTCGAAGGCTTGCATCCGCAGCACAAAGTACACGATGACGGGAAAAAGGGTCACGATCCCCACACTCCCCGCCACATCCCACCCGAACAGGAAGCAGATCGATATCAAGCCAAAATGTAGTGCCATCACCCGCGTCATGAGCCATAAGAATCGAGCCAGACCTGCGATATCCACCTTCGCCTTCTTCTCCGCCGACATCATGTTGTAGCCGGAGATGAGCCAATATGCTTTTTTGTAATGGGTCGCCCAGCCAAAGATAAGCAAAAGCCCGATCGGAATAAGCAAAATAATTGGTGTCACCACATCCAACTGTTATGAACCTCCTTCACTTGAGTAAAATATCACGTTGCTCCTACTGTATCACGGCCAATGACCGAATGAACACAGCGTCGATTCTCAGTTTATCCTATTTCGGCAATGACCGTCACAGGAGAGCTGTCTGCTTTCTCCATGAACAGAGGCAATGCAATGACTTTATGAATTTGATGTGCATGTAATTCCTGTAAATTAATATCTTCGATGATACAAATGAACTTGCCTGGGCGATATTTCCCAAGTAATATTTGATGCGAATTCACTGTTTCCTCCAGTCGAGACGGTGTGGCAAGAGACAGCCAGTCCATCGCGATGGCTTTGAGATGCGCATGTTCTTCGATGAGGTAACGACATGCATCTTCGGCGAATGAAGGACCGCGAGATTCATAGGCTTCTGGATTTTGTTCGCGTTGCGCAGCAAACCCACTACGCACCATCAATAAATCTGCGTTGCGAATCTGTGCTTCATATGGTTTTAACGCGGATGCCGTTACAGCAGCGAGTTCCCCCATCGGCAAGTCAATGAGCAATGGTTTTTCGTAAATAAACGTATTCAGAGGCAACTCCGATAATCGTGCACCCTCATCGTTGAAATGTCTAGGTCCATCCATATGCGAGCCATAATGATTCAGCGTACGAATGATAAATGTATTCGCAATATCCCCCTTGGCAATCGAGGAGTTTTGCGTAATTTCCGCTTTGAAACTCCCAGGCCAACCTGGAGCCGTTTCTTGTAACGGGTAAGAAAGTAATTTATACATTGTAATCAGCTCCTTCTTTGAGTGAAGAATCTTTGATTTATCTCGATCTATGCACAACTGTATTGGTATATGCCAAAGAGAAGGGGATGTGAAATCCGGCAATACGTGTCCGTTCTTGATACCAACGTTTTTAGATTTGAAGAGTTGGACATACCAGCTTCTCAAAACATACCTGAGTGAAAAGAAATTTTTGATATAGATGTTCGATCTCATAAAAATCAACACTTGAGGTGATTGCCCTGATGAAATTGCCGATTTGAATCCATTCGCATTTGAAATTTGAAGGGCATATATGATGCCAGAATAGGTATTCGTGAATATTTCCATTTCTTCTATTGCTGGAGTTACAGCTTTTAGCGGTTGTGCGACTAGGAAAATAGTCATCATTGTGATACTTGTTGGTGTTGTAACAGATTTTCTGCAACAGATTTTTTTGTATTTTCACAACTTCTTCTTCACAACTTCTACTTCATGAACAGGGTTGCCATCACCTGTTCTTCCACCAGAACCAGTCCCGTTTATATTGGTTTTAGAAATTTCTTCATGTTTCTAGTATCTACGATCGTTCTATTGAACTGTTCATCACGCTTCACGCGCACGTTGGGATGATGGAATACGTTATTGAACTCCTCCACTTCGCAACAACGCTAACACAGCGCGCTCAATGGCACTCCACGGGAGCCATCGCTTGAGCACAGCGATCAGATGGACTTCCCTTCCCGAGCGATAACGCAAGGTAGGCCGTCTTCTCGCCGTCACGATGCGTCGGATGAGATGGATGACCGGAGAGGGATCATTGTGTGCAGCTTCCGCTTGGGCGGTGAACGCTTTGAACGTCGCGATCACCGGCGCATAGACGGAATCCGCAGGCGTTCGATAGACGTGATTGCGCGAGATGCCCGTGCTGTATGTGCCCGGCTCGATCAAGACGACGTCAATGTTCCACGGCGCCAACTCGAGTCGAAGCGACTCGCTGAAGCCTTCGAGCGCAAACTTCGAGGCGGAATATGCGCCGGTCAGCGGTGTGCCAAGCAGTCCTGCGCCGCTGCTGATATTGATGATCGTGCCGTGGTAATGGCTTGGGTCGTTCTGGTGATTGGGGTCGGATGTCTGCCGCATCAAGGGTAACATCGCTTTCGTCACGGCCACCGCGCCGAAGAAATTGGTCTGCAATTGCGCTTCCCAATCCGCCATCGGGATATCCTCGACCGTCCCGATCACGGCATATCCCGCGTTGTTGATAAGCACATCGAGTCTGCCGTATTGGGTGCGGATATGCTCTGTAGCGGATGCGATCTCCTGTTGATTCGTCACGTCCATCTGCAGGACGTGGATGTTGTGTTGCACGCCCGCAAGCCTTGCTTGTTCAAGCAGCTCGGCATTCTTGCCAAGGTGGCGCATCGATGCGATGACGGTGAACCCTTCTATCGCCAGCGCCACAGCAGCCAACAGCCCAAACCCGCTCGAAGTTCCGGTGATCAGCGCTACTTTCGATGCCGATGCCGATGCCATGTTCATCCCACCCTATCGTTAGGTTGCTTCTCTCCTTCTACTATATCATGGGCGATATCCGAATGAACACGAGAGTCATTGTAAACAAACCACAAATCTTATTTTGGCTATTGAAATTAATTCGCATTATTGATACTTTTATATAAATTACCATAATATTCTATTTTATTATTCACGTTTATCATGTATGACATAAACTTTCTTACAACCACCTGACTCGAAGGAGGAACGTCGATGAGCAATCATATTCGGAGTTATAACAAATCCTACGAAACGGTGATGACCGCAGCTGAACAAGCCATTCGTACCTTGAAATACAAAACGGTTTCTGTCGATAAAAATCATGGGGTGATCATGTTTGAGAAAGGGACGAATATCTTCTGGCATGGTTCCGTGCTCTCACTATCATTGATGGATACTATTCACGGCAAAGTGCAAGTCTTGATTCGCAAGGAATACGATCAGCGGATATTTGCCTGGAGAGATATCAACAAGACAGCCACAAAAATATTCCACACGATGGAGAAATACTTGGCATAGTTTGGATTTT
>JBILCM010000028.1:0-28726 GCA_044353165.1 Paenibacillus sp. | reverse complement strand
TCCTTGTACTCGTTCAGCGGGTCGGATGCTTTCACGATTCCGCAGCCCGCATAGAGATAAGCCTCATTCCCTTGCAACAAAGCCGAGCGAATCCCCACACTAAACTCCCCTTGCCCTTGATGATCTATCCATCCGATAGGGGAAGCATACCATCCGCGGTCAAAGTTTTCCGTGTTGCGAATGAGCGGGAGCGCATATTCACGCGGATAACCGCCCAAGGCAGGTGTGGGATGAAAATTCTCGACCATGCGCAGCAACGTGAATTGTCCATTCGATCTTCCCGCAACAGGCGTGTAAAGATGCTGAATATACTTAGCCTTATATAAAGAAGGTTGAGATGGGGCATGTACGTCATGGCACACCGTATCCATCAATTGTTTGATCATGCGGACAACAATCTCATGCTCATGAAGATTCTTAGGATCTTGCAACAAAGTAAGCCCGAGTTTGTCATCTTCGACTGGAGTAGTCCCACGTGGAATCGAACCTGCCAAACATGTGGTCAAGATGTCGTCTTGCTGCTTCTTGATTAGTTGTTCCGGAGAGGCACCGACAAAACAGACATCGTTCATTTGTAAAGCAAACACATAGGTCATCGGCTGTTCTTGATATAGCGTCTTAACGATCTGTTCGAGGTCAAAATCTGCATCGGCCTGCACCATTAATTCCCTAGCGAGGACGACTTTCTCAATAACCCCTGCTTGAATACGCTCGGACACCTTCTCCACCCTTGCAATCCAATCTTCCAATGGATCTGATTTCAAGCGGCGTGTTTTGCGTTGATCGCGGTTCGACAGCTCCTCAAATGGCGAAGTGAACCACGATATCTCTTCTTCCAGTTGTTCGCAAATCCGTGCATGATTGTCTTCAGGACCGATCATGACATTCAAAGTGAGCCAAGTCTGACCTTCAATGACACTCAGAAGATATCGAGGCAAAATAAACAGTCCATCCCCTAGCAGATGCCAATGGTTTTCTTTCGCTTGCAGGGGATCGAACGAAAAGCCGCCGAACAACAACGGTCCTGTGCCTGTCTGGCAACTTGCAGGATCGATCAGACTGTCTTTGAGAATGGATTGCCATTGCGCTTCGATCTCATCATACCGGTGATGGGCTTGGGCTCGCAGCATAGCAGCAGCTCCAAGTCCTACACATTCCAAATCTTTCGCAGGTGTCGACCAGAAGAAACGCTGACTGAAACATTGCGCCAGTGTGGATGTGAATAACGACAAGGGAGATGGTGTGTTTATGGGTACAATTTTACTGACAAGTATCGGTTTTTTCAGTCTGCTCGCTTCGGATATGCCCTTCTGTATAAATGCATCTAGACTGTTATATGCTACAATGACCACTCTATCCCTCTTCCACTTGTGACCTTAACATTCTCATCTATCTTTATAAATTATATTTTATCACGTCAACGATCAAATGACCTCTTTCCCCCGCCTTTTTTTCTAAAATCCCCGCATTGACACACTCTTGTTCATCCCCTAAACTTTACGATGTATTCAGTTCAAGGGAGGGGATCTTATGACGGAGTCTATAAACATCGGATGGCGACTCCTTCGTCCGCATACACTTACCGCTTCATTCATTCCCGTCGGGATTGGGACCGTACTTGCCGCAAAGTCGCATGAACTTGATGTATGGTTGTTCCTAGCGATGCTTACCGCATGTATGCTCATTCAAGCCGCTACGAATATGTTCAATGAGTATTATGATTACAAGCGCGGATTAGATCACGCAGATTCCGTTGGCATTGGAGGTGCGATTGTTCGCGACGGCATCCCGCCGAAGACCGTCCTTGCGATCGCAATCAGTTTGTTCGTTATTGCTATGCTTCTAGGTGTATATATTTGTCAGTCAACGACCTGGTGGATTGCCGTCATTGGCCTTGTCAGTATGGCGGCGGGTTATTTCTACACGGGGGGTCCGGTACCGATCGCGTATACTCCTTTTGGGGAACTGGTATCCGGTTTTTTCATGGGCACAGTCATTATCGGTATATCTTACTATATTCAGACGCACACCATCGATGGAACGCCGTTATTGCTATCTATTCCCATTGCGCTGCTGATCGGCGCCATTCTTTTAGCTAATAACATACGTGATTTAGACGGCGATCGATTGAACGGACGAAGAACGATGGCCATCGTTCTTGGACATGACAAAGCGGTTGTGCTTCTCGCATTCATGTTATACACACCCATTGCACTTCTCGTAAGCTATATGTTCCTCGGAACAGTCACAGCTTGGTCATTGTTGGTATTGCTGAGTCTGCCCAAAAGTATGCAAGCTATAGCTGGTTTTAAGGGAAAAATGTCGCCGATCGAGATGATGCCCGCCATGAAAAACACAGCGCAGATGCACACACAGTTTGGCTTATTACTTATGATTGCATTGGTGATCGAGCGTCTAATTCATTAGGAGAGGCTGTGCGTTCATGGAGCTCCATTATGACAATACCATATTCGAAGCGTTAGATATACGGGTTGTGCGGCTTGAGAAAGATCAAGTCCAACTCACAATGCCTGTCGGTCCGCGTACGGTGCAACCGATGGGTTTGTTGCACGGGGGCGCTTCTGTGGTCCTGGCGGAATCCGCTGCTAGCTTGGGCGCACATCTGAATATCGATCCGCAAACACAGGTCGCTGTCGGGCTGGAAATTAATGCGAACCATGTCAGGAGTAAGCGAGACGGATGGATTACGGCGATTGCCACGCCTTATCATGTCGGCAAAACAACGATGATTTGGGAGATTCGCATCGTGGATGAAGCGGAGAAATTAATTTGCATATCGCGCTGTACGATCGCCATTAAGGATATAAGTTAGATTTATTCTTTTCTAAAAATAGTTCTTTCTAGAATTGATTTTTCAGGATCAAATAGGGTAACCTATATCTTGGAAAGAGCGGGAAAGCTCTATAAAAGAAAGGAGATTTTTATATGTCATTAATCGGAACCGAAGTCAAACCATTCAGTGCCAAAGCGTATCACAACGGGAAATTCATTGATGTGTCAGAGCAAGATCTTAAAGGGAAATGGAGCGTTGTATGCTTCTACCCCGCAGATTTTACGTTTGTTTGCCCAACAGAGCTGGAGGATTTACAAGACCAGTACGCTACGCTGCAGGGGTTAGGTGTTGAAGTGTACTCTGTGTCCACGGATACACACTTTACGCACAAAGCTTGGCACGACAGTTCGAAAGCTATCGGCAAAGTGACTTACATCATGATCGGCGATCCAACGCATACGATTAGCCGCAACTTTGATGTACTCATTGAGAGCGCTGGTCTAGCTGACCGCGGCACGTTCATCGTCGATCCAGACGGTATTATCCAATTTGTTGAGATTTCTGCAGGGGGCATCGGTCGAGATGCAAGCTCCCTTGTCAATAAAATTAAAGCTGCCCAATATGTACGGAACCACCCAGGCGAAGTATGCCCGGCCAAATGGCAAGAAGGCGGCGAGACGCTTAAGCCAAGCCTTGACCTCGTAGGCAAAATCTAAGGAGACCTGCGCCATGGCATTGGACACAGAAATTAAAGCACAATTACAGCAATACCTTGCAATGTTAGAGAACGACATTGTAATCCGTGCGAATGCTGGTTCCGATCCCATCTCACAGGACATGTTGGATCTCGTTAACGAGATCGCAGCGATGTCACCTAGGATCCGGGTAGAGCAGGCTACTCTGGACAGAATGCCTAGCTTTACGATCGATCGTCAAGGCGCACAAGCAAGTGGTGTGGTGTTCGCTGGCATTCCGTTAGGGCATGAATTCACGAGTTTGGTTCTCGCTCTGTTGCAGGTGAGCGGTCGTCCGCCCAAGATTGATGCAAGTGCAATTGAGCAGATCAAGTCTATAACGGGCGAGTATCAATTCCAAACTTATGTGAGCCTGACGTGTCACAATTGTCCGGATGTCGTACAGGCCTTGAACGTGATGAGTGTCCTTAACCCTGGCATCCGCCACACGATGATCGACGGTGCTGCGTTCAAGGATGAAGTGGAGTCCAAAGAAATCATGGCGGTGCCGTCCATTTATTTGAATGGCGAGTTTTTTGGCAGTGGTCGCATGACGCTTGAAGAAATTCTCGCGAAGTTGGACACGAACGCTGGCGCTCGAGATGCACAGAGATTGAATGCGAAGGATCCATTCGATGTATTGGTTGTCGGTGGCGGTCCTGCGGGAGCGAGTGCGGCCATCTATGCCGCCCGCAAAGGCATTCGCACCGGTATCGTTGCGGAACGCTTCGGCGGTCAAGTGATGGATACGATGGGTATTGAGAACTTTATTTCTGTGAAGTATACAGAAGGCCCGAAAATGGTGGCTCATCTTGAAGAGCATGTGAAGGAATATGCAGTCGATATCATGAATCTTCAGCGCGCTGTGAAGCTGGTGAAAGAAGACCAGATGGTCCATGTGGAGCTCGCGAATGGCGCGGTATTGAAGAGCCGTTCCGTAATTTTGGCTACAGGCGCGCGTTGGCGTAACCTTGGGGTTCCTGGCGAAGCGGAGTTCAAGAACAAAGGTGTCGCTTACTGTCCGCATTGTGACGGTCCGCTGTTTAAGGATAAGCGCGTAGCTGTCATTGGCGGCGGGAACTCTGGCATCGAGGCGGCCATTGATCTAGCAGGTATTGTCTCTCATGTTACTGTGTTGGAGTTTGCTCCGGCACTGAAGGCAGATGAAGTGCTGCAAAAACGTCTCCACAGTCTTCCCAATGCTACCGTATTGACGAATGTGCAGACCAAAGAAATTACAGGCACCGACAAAGTGAATGGCATTACCTACATTGATCGCGACACACAGCAAGAGAACCACGTGGAGCTCGAAGGGGTATTCGTCCAGATTGGTCTCGTGCCCAATACGGACTGGCTGAAAGGCACAATTGAACTTACACCTTTCGGTGAGGTCGTCGTGAACAAACATGGAGCAACCGACATGGCCGGTGTATTCGCTGCCGGGGATTGTGCGAACTATCCTTACAAGCAGATCATCATCTCCATGGGTACTGGGGCAACAGCTGCATTGGGTGCTTTCGATCATTTGATACGGAGCTCTTAAATACATCTTGTACGCACACGCTTCTTTATTGGAGCGTGTTTTTTTGTTCCATCTTTGCAGAGATATCAAGATTGGTTACAAAAAAACGCAGAATAAGCTATTTTTTAATCTTAGGACTCAAGATACAATAAAGTCATTCATGATCAATTGAAGGAGATTTACAACGTATGAATGTGCTTACTCGTGATGTGCTTAACGATGTACAAAAGCATGCAGTGGATAGATTGGCGAATGCACCGGTGACGATCTTGCAAGTGGGTGAAGGTAATTTTCTGCGCGGATTTTTCGATTGGATGATTCATCATTGCCGCGAGCAAGGTTTGTTCCATGGGAGTGTTGCAGTCACACAGCCACGACCCACAGGGAAACCTAAGATTGAAGCGTTGGCTGCGCAGGATGGCTTATACACGACGGTCATTCGCGGAATCGAGCACGGGCAGGCGGTGGAACGCAAAGATGTTGTCTCGGTGTTCTCCCATGTATTCGATCCGTATTCGGATTGGGAACGATTGTGCCAGTTGGCTGTCCGCCCGGAATTGCGATGGGTGGTCTCCAATACAACCGAAGCGGGACTTACTTATAAACCCGAACAGCTGAACAAAGGTCCAATTGAATCTTTCCCTGGGAAGATGGCTTATTTACTGTATCTTCGATTCCTCGCTTATGAAGGCGATCCCTCCAAGGGACTCTTCTTTTTGCCTTGTGAGCTCCTAGAACGTAATGGCGACACGCTTAAGGAACTTGTACTCCGCTATGCAGCGGAGTGGGATTTGCCTAACTCTTTCCGGGAATGGGTGCTGTCACATAATCGCTTCCTCAACTCGCTTGTGGACCGCATTGTGACAGGGTACCCCAATGCCGAGCAAGCAGAGGCATGGTTCTCGACATGGGGATATCGGGATCCTATGTTGACGACAGCAGAACCTTATCTCCTATGGGCGATTGAAGGGGAAGCTGAACTCGATGAGCTCCTGCCGCTCAAGAAAGCGGGCTTCAATGTGCATTGGACGAATGATCTTAAGTCGTTCCAAGAACGCAAAGTTCGTCTGTTGAACGGGGCACACACGTGGATGACGCCGATTGGTATCATACACGGAGTGGAAGTTGTTAGAGAACTTATGGAGCATCCTACACTAGGCGTTAAGGTGCGAGAAACGGTGCATCAGGACATCATCCCTACACTTGCTTATTCAAGGGAAGAGATGCAGATTTATGCGGAAGCTGTGTTTGAACGTTTCGTCAATCCTTATATTTTACACCGGCTTTCGGACATCGCATTAAACAGCTTGAGCAAGTTTAAAGTGCGAGTCCTGCCTTCGATTGCGTATTATGCGGATGGCGGTCTTCCTGTTCCGGATCGACTTGTACTCGGGTTTGCTGGGTTGTTGCGTTATTACAAAGTGGTATCAAAAACAGAAGGGTACGAAGGCGTCGCGCTCACTGGGAAACCTTACTTGGTGCGTGACGATGCAGCGGCGCTGGAACGCATGGCACACATCTGGGCCCATGCAGCGCAAACTCAGCAACTGATGGCGGATACTGTGCAGACCATTCTTGCAGAGGAAACGTTCTGGGGAAGAGATTTATCGTCTTGGACGAGCTTGATTGACGCGATCGCCAAACAATTGTCTGCATGGGAAGCATAGGTGCAGAAATGAATCATGCCGAGGGAATGTTTCAGCCCCTCGGCATGGTTATTTCATCAACGATTAGACGCAAGTGAATGAACGAATTTGGCGCAAATCGACACCATAGTATGACCAGAATCGACCAAACCAACGGAATCCGGCTACGGAATTGCGACCGAGGAAGATGGGATAAAACCAGAACTGCTGACCGTCATTCAACCAAATATACGTGTAACGGAACAAACAGCGAGATATCGCCCCAGGATCAACGGCATACGCTGACGCTTGGGGCACGAATTGGGGCGGAGGCGAGGACGGAGGCTGGATTCCTCCTGTGCCGGGAAATCCGCCGCCCGGGAATCCGCCCGGAAAACCTGGAAATCCGCCGGCCCCCCCAGGACCGCCTCCGGGAAACCCGCCTGGGAATCCGCCCGGAAATCCTCCGGGGAACCCACCAGGGCCCCCGGGAAATCCGCCGGGAAACCCCCCAGGGCCCCCTGGCCCTCCACCCGGGAACCCGGGTCCCGGAAATCCGTCCGGATTCCCCGGGGATCCAATAGGACTCACCGTAATCCCGCCTTGTTCAGGCATTCTTTCGTAAAACATGAACAACCACTCCTCATCATTAGGCTAACACATTGTATGTGATTGCCCTGAGGAAGGTCACTGTTCATTCTAGCGCCATATATGTCCCAGCCACTCTATAGATAATTTCATCCATGTGGCTACATGGGGATCGGGAGTCATATGGCCTGGGTTTGTCTCTTCCGTAGCTAGCGAGTAGCCATGGGGACCATCGGGGTAAATATGCATCTCGAACGGAATGCTGTTCGCTCGCAGCGCTTGTGCAAACAGCAGCGCGTTCTCCACGGGAACGCCTTTGTCCTCAACCGTGTGCCAAAGGAATGTAGGCGGTGTTGCATCGGATACTTGGTGTTCCAATGACATCTGTTCGAACAATTGCGGATCAGGCGGGGTGCCTAATAAATTTTTGAATGAACCTTGATGAGCGAAATTTCCTGAGCTAATGACGGGATAACAGAGAATGAGCGCATTCGGTCGATTCAAACCAACTTCGATCCCAGGGACACGAAGCCACTCTTGTTTATCCCAGTGTACGCCTAGGCTTGCCGCAAGGTGTCCGCCTGCTGAGAATCCGCATACGGCGATCAGCTCAGGGTTCACGTTCCAGTCCGCCGCATGTTCGCGAATCATGCACATCGCTCTTGACACATCACGCAACGGTTGCGGATGACGGTTCGGTGCGACGCTGTAATAAAGTACGAATGCGTGATAACCGGCTGCGTTATATTGAAGCGCGATCGGCTCCGCTTCACGCGGTGAAGTAAATCCGTACCCGCCGCCAGGACAAACGAGCACCGCACCTCGTTGCTTCGCACCCTCCAGGATGTATGTATCAAGTACCGGAACACCTACCACACTATTACGTTCTAGCTCATTTTTTTCCCAAAGTTCAATTCGCTTGTGCAGCATGTGAGCACCTCTCATTTTTTATCGTAAGCTATATCATTCCCTTCAGATTAACAAGAAATTTTCAATCATACAAGGATAATCAATGACTGTTGTTACGTAATATTTACAAACATTTTTCGAAAGATTCTTTGGCAAGCATCATATCCGCTTCAAATCCAATCATAACCATATAAGGTTCCACTTCTTCATGGGTGGGTTCGATCGTCAGACGACCGCCAGAGAATTGAACTAAGCGAATTTTTCCGTCTACGGGGATGTATCCTTTGGCTCTGAGCAATCCTTTGCCCCATGATTTGCTGAGTCGATTCAGATCTTGAGAACGTAATGATGAATTGGAAGGGACGGGGATCGATGTCGTCTTTAACTTACTGTAGGAATGCTGATACACCATCGGCGTTACATGTGCTTGGTGAGGCTGAATGACGTTGAACGACTTAGTGTTGATTCTCGGCCGTGCAACGATGCCTTGAAGAACATATGTTAGATCTGCTTCAGCGTTCACGGTAACACGGATGGGAGCGGTCGGATTGAGTTGGCGCACCGCGCGTTCCACTTTGAACAACGTTCGCTCTCGGACCAAATCCTTCTTGTTGATGATAAGCAAGTCTGCCGTTTCAACTTGGCGACGAAGGGTGTGTGTCAACGCTCGATCTGGATTCAGGATACTGTTGTATTCTAAGAAGAAGTCTGCATTCACGACCGTGACAATCCGATGCAGGAGCACTTTATGCATAACACTTGGTTCCGTCATCGCATCCGCGATTTCTTCAGGATTGGCTACACCAGTCAGCTCAATGATGATGAGATCGGGTTGGCGTGCGAGAAGATTGTGAATACAACCGGCAATCTCACTTTTCTTCGTGCAACAAATACAACCATCTAACAACTTCTCCATCGATTGATTCGGCAACAAGTCGTTAATGATTTTTCCATCTACATCTTGTTGACCGAGCTCATTCATTAATACGGCAGCGACAAGCGACTGCTGCTTGGCCTCATGCAACAGTCGCATTAATAACGTTGTCTTCCCACTTCCTAAGAAACCGCTAAGAACAATGACGGGAACTTTCACGGCTCATCTGCCTCCTATACGGCTACGCAATGGACAAATTGTTCGCGGAAGAAAGATTCATCGAGATTTTTACCAATAATTACGATTTCGCTTCGGCGCGGTTCGTCCGGTTTCCATTCACGGTCTGATGTAGATTCAAACAGCATATGAATTCCTTGGAAGACAACACGACGGCTGACATTGTGAACATTGAGAATACCTTTGTAGCGGAACGTGTCTGCGCCATGTTGCGAAAGCCAGATGCCCATCCATTTTTCCAATTTATCCAAATCTAGCGGTCGATCTTCACGGAGCACAATACTAGTTACGTCATCATCATGCTCATGATCTTCTTCTTCGAGAAAGCCAGGTTCAACCTCCAGTTTTTTCTCCAACTCGAATGCTTCCACATTCAAGATTCGATCCATGGCAATGATCGATTTGTGCGTGCGATACACTTTGGCAGCAGGATTCATGGAACGCAATCTTCTTTCAAGACTCTCCAACGCCTCAACGTCAACAAGATCTGTCTTATTGAGCAGAATGACATCCGCAAACGCCACCTGTTCTTGAGCCTCATGCCCATCGTCCAGATGTTGTGCTGCATGTTTGGCATCGACGACGGTAACGATCGCATCAAGGCGATAAAAATCGGACATTTCTTCATCCACAAAGAACGTTTGGGCAACAGGCGCAGGGTCCGCTAGGCCCGTAGTTTCAATAACGACGTAATCGAAATCGACCTTTCGAGTTCCAACGCCTACTTTCGCATCCATTAATTCGCCGAGAATTCGAATCAAATCACCACGGACAGTGCAACAAATACATCCGTTGTTCATCTCGAATATTTCTTCGTCTGCACCCACAACCAACTGATTATCGATTCCGACTTCACCGAATTCATTCACAATGACAGCTATTTTTTTTCCGTGGTCTGCAGTGAGAATATGGTTGAGCAAGGTCGTCTTTCCTGCGCCAAGAAAGCCGGTTAATACTGTAACGGGAATTTTGTCGAACGGTGTTGTGCTTTCAACCATGGATCGCAACCTCCAATATATGTGCTTGATGTAGTAGACGTTTCAAGTATAAAGGAATCATCACAAAATGTAAATCGTTACAATTACTATTTACACATAAGAAATCGCAATGTATAATTGGCAAATATAAATAGTAATCATTACGAATAAGAGAGGAGACATAACAGTTGCTATATGCCGCAATGCGTGATGTTACGTTCGGGTACAACGGAATCCCCGTCTTGGATCAAGTGACGTTAAGCATCCAACAAGGTCAATTCACGTGCATTACAGGACCTAATGGAGCCGCTAAGAGTACGATGATCAGACTGTTGTTAACTTTGTTGAAACCTTGGCGTGGTGACATCCAGTGGGAGCGCTGCAATCCATGGGGAGAAAATTTGTCTATTAGTTATATGCCACAACAAATCGCATCATTCAATAGCGGCTTTCCTAGCACCGTCTTTGAATTTGTGCGTTCCGGTCGCTACCCCAAGTTAGGGTGGTTTCGACGGTTCACTCGAGAGGAGGAATCGGCAGTGGAATTGTGTCTCAAACAAGTCGGCATGTGGGAATTTCGTGATAAGCCGATTGGGGCATTGTCTGGAGGTCAAAAGCAACGCATTTGCATCGCCAGATGCATCGCACAGGAACCAGATGTATTCGTGTTGGATGAACCGACGGCAGGTATGGATCAAGAGAGTCGCAAAGGGTTTTATGAACTGCTAAGACATTATGTTACGGATCATGGGAAAACCGTCCTCATGGTGACACACGAAGTCAATGAATTGCAGCCTTATATGGATCATCGCATTGAGCTGGAGAGGAGTGATCGCGGAGGATGGAGATGTTTCACTACGGCTTCATGCAACGAGCATTTTGGGCCGGTAGCTTGATCGCGATCGTTGCGCCGGCACTAGGCGTCTATTTGCTATTGCGCAGACAAGCGTTGATGGCGGATACGCTGTCCCA
Organism: Paenibacillus sp.; assembly: GCA_044353165.1. Lineage (GTDB taxonomy): Bacteria > Bacillota > Bacilli > Paenibacillales > YIM-B00363 > JBILCM01. The sequence goes on along the minus strand of JBILCM010000028.1, from coordinate 17,494 downwards.
TATTTCTCTGGCAGGCGTAGCTATAGGCACACTTCTTGGCATTCAACCTGTGCTGGGCGCATTCATGATTTCAATTGCCGGTTCCTTAGGGATGGAGAAGCTGCGTCGCATGTATCGTTCTTACAGTGAAGTTTCAGTCGCCATCGTGATGACTTCCGGATTAGCGTTGGCTCTGGTCCTTATGAGTATGAACCAAGGATTAAACAAGGGGTTTCAAGCGTATCTCTTTGGTTCGATTGTTGCAATCAGCATTTTAGAATTAATACTTATCCTGCTAGTTACGGTGGCGGCTGCATTGGTTTTTGTTCTCTTTCGTCGTCCGATGTACCAATTGACTTTCGATGAAGAGACCGCACAAGTCAGCGGGGTTCCCGTTCGAGCAATCTCAACGGTTTTTGTGCTCCTGACAGGGATGACTGTAGCTGTGACGATGCCCATTCTTGGCGCATTGCTCGTATCTGCGATGATGGTGTTACCTGCAGCCTTGGCCATTCGCATTGCAAAAGGATTTACGATGACCATCGTCGTGGCCATTGCGGTTGGATTGATTGGCATGTGGTCGGGACTCACCTTGTCCTACTATTTGGGAACGCCGCCTGGCGGAAGTATTGCATTGATGTTGGTTGTATTGCTTTTGGTCGGACTGTTTGCGCAAACGAAATTATCCACAATGAAGAGAGGAAGTACATATTTATGAAAATCGTATTGAACAAAATGTTTCTTGTCATGTTGAGTGTTGTTCTCTTATTAGCAGGTTGTGGCGCAGAAGAGACAGTTGAAGAGACGGTTGAAGAGACGATTCCCGTAGAAAAAATGAAAATTGTTGCGAGTTTCTACCCCATGTTCGAGTTTACTTCTAAAGTTGCTGGAGACCATGCTGAAGTGATTTCACTCGTCCCTGCAGGGGTGGAGCCTCATGACTGGGAGCCGTCTCCCGAAGATATCAAGTCGTTGGAGGAAGCCAAGTTATTAGTTTATAACGGCGCGGGGATGGAAGGCTGGATCGAGAAAGTGGTGGACGGATTAGATAACAAGAACCTGATCCTGGTTGAAGCCACGCATGATATGAAGCTTCTTGGGGAAGAAGAGCATGCGGATAAGCATGTAGACGAGCATGAGCATGAACACGCGCATGAGGAAGAGAAACATGCAGATGAGCATGCGCATGAGCATGGAGAGTATGATCCTCATGTATGGCTTTCCCCCTTACGGGCGATTGAACAGGTAAGAGTTATCGAAGCGGCGCTCTCCAAGGCAGACCCTCAACATCAGGCGGATTACCGAAACAATGCGGATGCTTACGTTGTTGAATTGGAAGAATTGCATAAGCAGTTTCAAGATGCCCTAGCTCCTCATGCGGGTAAGGAATTTGTGACACAACATGCCGCGTTTGCTTATATTGCTGACGCATACAACTTGATCCAATTGCCTATTGCAGGATTATCACCCGAGAATGAACCGTCTGCACAACGTATGGCAGAGATCGTTGCATTCGCTAAGGAACATCAAATTCGAACGATTTATTTTGAAACGTTGGTTTCCTCCAAGGTTGCTGAAGTCATTGCGAAAGAAATTGGTGCGAAGACGGCAGTTCTCAATCCAATTGAAGGATTAACGGCTGATGATTTGAAGAATAACGCGAATTATGTCAGCTTAATGAAACAAAATTTACAAGCATTATTGCAAGGATTCGAGCAATGAAGAAAGGTCTGATCAGTAACCATCAAGAGGTGGATCGCATTCTTGACCGGTTGGAGCGAGGCGGTTTGCGAATTACGGGTCAACGCAAGACCATGATTGTGATCTTCGAGGAAGCGGAAGGCATGATTACGCCTAGAGAAGTATACGAGCGCATGAGAACAAAATATGCTGGATTGAGTTTTGACACCGTGTATCGGAATATTCGAATCCTGGTCGAGATGGGAGAGGTCGAGGCATTCGGTTTTCCTGATGGTGTGCGTTATCAGATGCGATGTGCTCACGAAGATCATCATCATCACTTCATATGTATGCAATGCGAGCGAATCACACCTATAGACACATGTCCATTCGAATTGGGCATTGAAATTCCGCCAAGTTTTAAGGTGGTTCGGCATACGTTTGAGGTCCATGGATATTGTGACGATTGTGTTTCGATCGAAGGGGGAGATGGAAATCGCAACATGGAATTTAGAAGAAACAGTACATCACGTATTGATTTGTAATGGGAGCACATGCATGAGATCAGGTGCCGAAGAGGTGACGCAGGCAATTCGCGAACAGATCACGGCGAATCATGCAGATCACCTCATTCATACGACGCGTACACGTTGCAATGGAAGATGTGATGACGCTTGCGTCGTGATCGTATATCCTCAAGGCGTTTGGTACAAAGACGTCAAACCGGAAGATGCTCCCACGCTGGTCGTTCAACACCTTCTTAATGGTCAAATTCTAGAGAATAGATCGTTATATACTTACGAAAGCACATTCAAAGCTACAGGTGTTGGTGAGAGAGGAGAGAGGAAAAAACAATCATGATAGATCCGTTGAACAAAAAAATCCCTGTTACTGTGCTCAGTGGATATCTTGGCTCTGGGAAGACGACGTTACTCAATCACATTTTGAAAAATCGACATGGATATAAGGTAGCTGTCATTGTGAACGACATGAGCGAAGTGAACATCGATGCAGCGTTGGTGAACAAAGAAGGCCATTTGTCACGAACCGAAGAAAAATTGGTCGAAATGTCCAATGGATGTATATGCTGCACATTACGAGAGGATTTGTTGAAAGAAATTCAAAGGTTAGCCGAAGAAGGGCGATTTGATTATATTCTCATTGAGTCCACAGGCATAAGCGAGCCGCTGCCTGTTGCCCAAACTTTCTCCTACCAAGATGAGGAGACAGGGATTGATTTATCAAAATTTTCCAAACTCGATTGTATGGTCACCGTTGTTGATGCGCACCGTTTCTGGAATGACTTTGCTTCTGGCGAAAGTTTACTCGATCGACAGCAGGCGTTAAGTCAAGAAGATGCCAGGGAGGTTGTGGATTTGATTATTGATCAGATTGAATTCTGCAACGTATTAGTGCTAAACAAGTGTGATCTTGTGGATGAGGATGAACTTCAAGAGATCGAAGGACTGCTCAGAAAACTGCAACCAGCTGCAACCATCATACGCTCGACCCACGGGCAAGTACCGCCTGAGAAAATTCTCAACACAGGATTGTTTCAGTTTGAAATTGCGAGTCAGTCAGCGGGCTGGTTGCAAGAACTTCAGAAACCTCATCATACGCCGGAGACAGAGGAATATGGGTTTAAATCCTTTGTGTTTCGCAGACGAAAACCGTTTCATCCAGAGCGGTTGATGACTTTCTTGGAAAATTGGCCTGAAGAAGTGTTGCGAGCGAAAGGTATCCTATGGATCGCAAGTCGGAATCACATCGCGGGGTTGCTTAGTCAGGCAGGTCCATCGATTCAATTCGGAGCATCAGGCCATTGGTTAGCAAGTATGCTCGCTGATGAGCAAGAACAACTACGTAGAGAGCAACCCGAGTTATTCGTGTCTTGGGAAGAACCATGGGGAGACCGCATCAATGAAGTTGTTTTCATCGGTTTGGATATGGATCAGGAAGCCGTGGAAGATGCTTTGGATCGTAGCTTACTAACAGATCAAGAAATGCATGCCGATTGGCAGTCATTCTTAGATCCTCTTCCCGAGTGGAACGTTCACATTGGAGGTCCTATAGGATTAGAAGTTTAACTGATTCAGTCATTCCTATGAATTATCAAAACCAACACAATAATTCATAGACGGATGAATTCATCATTTTTCTTATCGCATGCGTGTGGTATAATTAGAGTAATGATTTGGCATGCTCGGAAGGATTGATGGCAATGAATGATCGAGAAATTTTAGAACTATTACTGTCTAAAGTCACATCAATTGAATCAGATGTGGGCACGCTGAAATCGGATGTGGGCACGTTGAAATCGGATGTGGGCACGTTGAAATCGGATGTGGGCACGTTGAAGTCGGATGTGGGCACGTTGAAGTCGGATGTGGGCACGTTGAAGTCGGATGTGGGCACGTTGAAGTCGGATGTGGGCACGCTGAAGACGGACGTGGGCACGCTGAAGACGGACGTGGGCACGTTGAAGACGGATGTGAGCACGTTGAAGACGGACGTGGGCACGTTGAAGTCGGATGTGGGCACGTTGAAGTCGGATGTGGGCACGTTGAAATCGGATGTGAACACGCTGAAGACGGATGTTAAGGTATTGGGCGAGAAGGTTGAAACCATCTTTGAACAAACGGCCACACTAACAGAGTACCGCGTTGAAACAATCTCAAAATTAGATGCCATTATGGAAGACCAGCAATCTGTTCATGAAGTGTTAGGGCATCATGAGGTTCGTATTCGCACACTAATAAGAAAGCCAGTTTAAGATAAAGATAACAACAGTGCGCCTCAGCCACAGAAATTTTCTGCGGACAAGGCGTTTTTTTAATGACTTCATACAATCTCTTATAATGAGGTTCCTTATTCTCTAGCTGTTGTATGTCATTGAATTTATATAATTGAGGGAGAAGTATGATGAACTTGTCTACATATTTAGATCAATCCGCATTCACGGACGTAATCCGGAAGTGTACTTGTGGGAATGCGCACGTTGAGCCGCGAATCGAAACGATTGAGATTCACGACGAAGCGATTGGTAATGCGGCCAAGTATTTGAAAACGAAAGATTTTCGTCACCCCGTGATGGTTGTTGATGCCAATACAGTCGCGGCAGCCGGCAAGCGGTTAGCACAGCTGTTAACTGAAAACCATATGTCATGCACTGTGGTGAGTCTATCTCCGAATGAGAACGGTGACGTTCTGGCGGACGAGAAAGCGATCGTACAAGTGCTACTGGAGTCGCCGAAAGATGCGGATGTATTCCTTGCTGTGGGTGCAGGCACAATACACGACATCACGCGTTTCGTTAGTTTTAAGTTGGGTGTACCATTCGTAGCCGTTCCCACTGCCCCTTCAGTAGATGGCTTTAATTCGATGGGTTCACCGCTGATCATTAAGGGAATAAAGACAACGTATCAACTTCAATCCCCTATCGCTGTATTTGCTGATCTTGCTGTATTGAAGGAGGCACCGTTAGCGATGCGAGCTGCGGGTTTCGGGGATATGCTCGCTAAATTCACATCACTCTTGGATTGGCGGTTTTCCCATATCATGAAGGATGAGCCTTTCTGTCCGCTATCGTACCAAATCACGGAGCATGCCTTACAGCAGTGCATAACACACATGGATGCGATTGCAACAGGAACAAAAGCAGGGATTTATAAGCTTATGGAATCATTAATCGTCTCTGGTTTATCCATGCTCTTAACAGGAAATTCGAATTCGGCTTCAGGGGGAGAGCATCATGTCTCCCATGTATGGGAAATGGCAGCGATCAAGGATAACAAAAAACAACAGCTTCACGGAGCCAAAGTCGGTGTAACCTCGATCCTGATTGCCCAACGTTACAAATCGGAGTTTCGCGAGTTTCTGGTAAAAGGGGTGTCGGAAGACATAGGGGGACAAGACGATTTCAAATTGCGGTTGAAGCCACATGTTGCAAGTCTTCTTGCTCAACTGGATCAAATCCCTGATCAAGAAGGTTATCGTTCCATGTTAAAGATTGTTGGAGGCGTACTCACACCAGAAGAACTGAATGTGTCTGAAGCATTACTTGAGTCAAGCCTGAAAGAAGCGCACCGTGTTCGGGCAAGATACACGATTCTTCGTTTTCTGAATGAAAGATTGCAGGTATAATGAAGCGGCCTTTGCCCCGAATAAATTCGGGCAAAGACCATTTGGCTTTTTCATTATTATAAATTACTTTCGGTACAACCTAGAATCCTTTATATTGAGGTTCCTCATTCTCCAGCTGTTGCACGCGCGTCTCCACTTGGGTAATCACTTGCTTCGTGGTCTGTGCTGCGCTTGTGAACGTTGATTTTGCTTCTTGGTTTTGTGTGCTCAAGGCGAATTGCTCAAGGCTGGCCTGCGCACTTTTCAAGGAAGCAAGACATGTTTTTACATCGGATGCAACGGTCATCGCTGTCACCTCCTCCCACCGAAATTCCAAACAGCTATAATGTGTCCCGTTTTTCCCAGATCATACAGAATAAAAACGACCGATCTCGCTCATACTCATTGACAATCAATGTAGAAAAGGGGGATTGTTCCTGTGCCCGAAGTACTTGAGGTAGGCCTGCGTACCCTCACAGCTGTCGTATCTTTGTTTTTCTTAACGAAACTACTGGGCAAACGGCAAGTCAGTGAACTTTCTGTCTTCGAATACATCACGGGGATTACGATTGGTAGCTTGGCCGCTTACGTTTCCTTGGACCTTGAGGCCAACTGGTATTTGGGGCTCGTGTCGTTGGCCGTTTGGGTGCTCGTCTCGATCGGCATTGAATTTCTGCAAATCAAGAGCCGCATCGCGCGGAATGTGATCGACGGAAAAACAACTGTCCTCATTAAGGATGGCAAAATATTCGAAGACAACTTGATGAAAGAGCGCCTCACGGTGGATGAGTTAATGCAACAGCTTCGCAAGAAGAATGTATTCAAAGCGGCCGATGTTGAGTTTGCGGTTATGGAACCGAATGGGGATATCAATATTCTGCTCACTCGTGAGAATCAACCGCTGACCCCGAAGCATCTGGGCATTCAAGTGGCGCCTGAGCAGGAACCCCAGACGGTGATCATGGATGGAGAGATCATGGATGAACCGTTATCGACCATCGGTCTGAATCGAGATTGGCTCATGACGGAGCTGCAGAAACTGGGTGTCACACGGGAGAACGTCCTGCTCGGTCAAGTCGATGCGATGGGTCAACTGTATGTGGATTTATACGATGACAAAATCAAAGTGCCGAAACCACAACAGAAGGCGATGTTGTATTACCAATTGGCTAAGTGTGAAGCCGATCTCGAGATGTTCAGCCTTTCCACGCAACACGAGCAAGCCAAGACCATGTACGAACAATGTTCCCAGATGATGAATCGCGTCATTCGTGACATCAAGCCGTTACTGATCCGATAGGAGGCAAGCACAATGGCAAACAGTAAGAAGAAAAAACTGACACCCGTGCAGCAAGAATACAAGGCGTTAGCCGAACGGATCGAACCGAAGCGGCCGATTGTGCAAAATTGTTTGCGAGCCTTCTTTTTTGGTGGGGGCGTATGTTTGGTAGGGGAAGCGATTCGTCAAGCGTTCATCACATGGGGTGGCTTCGACGAGAAGAAAGCCGGCGATCCTACAGTCGCTATATTGATTCTGATTTCTGTCATCCTTACCAGCATGGGTGTATACGACAAGATCGGACAATGGGCAGGTGCAGGGTCGGCGGTGCCTGTCACGGGTTTTGCCAATTCATTGGCATCTGCGGCGATCGAGCATCGAAGTGAAGGGATCGTCTTGGGCGTCGGGGGCAAAATGTTCAAGTTAGCAGGTCCTGTCATCGTGTTCGGTACATTCGCCGCATTCGTGATCGGCATCGTCCATTTGTTGTTTCAGAGTGTCGGGGGAGGATCTTGATATGTTGAAGGGACATCAGAGTTGGATATTTGAGAATAAACCGGTCATTCGCGCTACGGCCACAGTGGTCGGTCCTTTCGAAGGGAGAGGGCCGCTTGCGAATGATTTCGATATTATCCATGGTCATCCAATGATGGAAGAAACAAGCTGGGAGAAAGCGGAGAAAGTGTTGATTGAAGATGCGGCATCACTTGCGATCGAGAACGCGGGGCTAACGAAAGAGCAAGTGCAGTTTTATATTGGCGGTGATCTGATGAATCAGATCATTAGCAGCAGCTTTGCCGCGCGAACATTGGCAATCCCGTTTCTTGGCGTCTTCGGGGCATGTTCCACCTCGATGGAAAGCTTGGCGCTTGCTTCGATGATTGTGAATGCTGGCGCCGGCAAGTTAGTGTTGGCAGGGACTTGCAGCCACAACGCAAGCGCAGAGAAGCAATTCCGCTACCCAACGGAATACGGTTCGCAGAAGCCGCCTACGGCGCAGTATACAGTTACCGGCGCAGGCGCTGCGGTCGTATCCAGGGAAGGCGATGGGCCGATTGTGACTTCAGCGACCATCGGCCGCGTGATTGATATGGGCATCAAGGACCCCTTCAATATGGGAGCGGCGATGGCGCCCGCAGCCGTGGATACGATCCAAGCACATTTGCGCGATTTACAGATAGAACCGGGGTATTATGATCTGATTGCGACCGGGGATTTATCCAAAGTTGGTTACGAGATTGCCTGTGAATTATTCGCAAAACATAAGGTTCCGATGCAACAGACGCAATATACGGACTGCGGGATGATGATCTACGATTATGAAAAACAGATGGTACAAGCGGGGGCTAGCGGATGTGGTTGTTCAGCGGTCGTTACGTATGGACATCTGTTGAAGCGTATGAAGCGGGGAGAGCTGAATCGTATTCTGGTGGTAGCCACGGGCGCCTTGTTATCTCCCTTGTCGTTCCAACAAGGGGAGAGTATTCCTTGTATTGCACATGCGGTATCCATCGAACGAAAGGAGCGTGTAGCCCCATGACCGCGATGACATTCTTATGGGCATTCTTGTGCGGTGGCGCAATTTGTGTGCTCGGTCAGATCTGTTTTGATGTTTTCCGGCTCACGCCGGCGCATACGATGACATTGTTGGTCGTACTTGGCGCTGTCGTGGACGGAATCCTTATTGATGGCCGAAGCGTGTATGACCGGTTTATTGAATTTGCAGGCGCGGGAGCCACGGTGCCGATTACGAGCTTTGGTAACGCCCTTGTCCACGGTGCACTGGCAGAGCTAAAGACGAACGGATGGATAGGCATCATTACGGGGATTTTTGAAGTCACGAGTGCGGGGATTTCAGCGGCGATCATCTTCTCCGTGTTAGCAGCGTTAGTGGTGAAACCGCGCGGGTGATTTCCCCTGGCGCGGTTTAGTTGGTTGACTTTCCAAGCTTCATAATCTCCATCTTGCGTATCCGATGTCTCTCTTTCTCACGAATAATGAAGGCGATCCCATTATAGTGCCATTCGACCCCTTTCTTCAACTCAGTGTGCTGACCATATAACCATCCACCAATCGTATCGATCTTGTCACTCTCAATTTCTGCATGCAGTAAATCATTCACGTGAGATATCGACACTTTCCCATCAATCAAATAATGATCGTCACCCAGCTTCTCGACTTCCAGTTTTTCTTCCGCATCGAATTCGTCGCGTATATCTCCAACGATCTCCTCGAGAATGTCTTCGATTGTCACCATACCTGAAGTTCCACCATATTCATCTACAAGAATTGCAAGATGTGTCCGATCTTGTTGCATATTCTTTAGCAGTGCTTTCACGGGTATTGCGTCGGGAACGGTGAGAATCGGGTGAATGAGCTTGGACATCTCGACTTGCGGACGATCATGGTATTGCAAGAAAAAATGCTTCGTGTTGACCATTCCGATAATATTGTCTTTGTTGTTCTCAACGACGGGGAACCGAGTATATTGTTCCTCCTTAATAACGCGCACATTTTCCTCAAGAGTTTTGTCGATGTACAAGCAGACCATATCAATACGCGGTACCATGATTTCACGAGCAAGCAAATCATCAAATGCAAAGATGCGATTCACATACCCATATTCCGTCCGATTAATTTTCCCGCTTTCATAGCTTTCAGTTAGGATATCCCTTAGTTCTTCCTCGGAGTGGGCATCTTCGTGTTCACTGACCGGCTTCATCCCCAACAGTCGAATGACCAAGATTGCTGATCCATTGAATAACCAAATAAACGGGTACATGAGCTTATAGAATACGATTATGGGGCGTGCCGTAAGCAGGCTGATGGCTTCTGTTTTGTGAATGGCTAATGACTTTGGAGCCAATTCGCCGAGGACAACATGCAAATACGTAATCACCCCAAAGGATATCAGGAATGAAACGAAGGAAGTGACACCGCCCGGCAGTTCAAAAAAAATAAAGACAGGGTACAACAAATATTGAACGGCGGGTTCTCCAAGCCAACCTAAGCCCAACGTTGTTATCGTGATGCCAAGCTGACATGCGGATAAGTAACCATCCGGATTGATGGTGACTAGTTTCAATGTGTTAGCATTCCTGTGATTCTCTAGTACGAGCTGATCGACCCGACTCGGACGAAGCTTCAAGATTGAAAATTTGGTGGCTACGAAGAAAGCGGTCGCAACAATAAATAAAGCGACGTATAGAAGATGAGATGCGGTCATCTGGACTCCTTGTATTCAGACATATGTGAATTTGTCTTAGTATAATCCAATCAAACAATAATCATGAGGTGTTGACACAAGGATAAATGTGCGCTAATATAATACCCATAGGGGTATACGTAATAAAAAATGGAGGGATTCCAATGGCAACAATGAAAATCACTGACAACACCATGGAGCAAGTCATTCGCAGCAATTCAATCGTGTTGGTCGATTTCTGGGCACCGTGGTGTGGACCTTGCCGCATGATTGCGCCGGTTCTCGATCAATTAGCGGGTGAATTGGGGGAGAAGGCGGTCATCGCCAAGCTGAATGTCGATGAGAATCCGATGGGAGCAGCAAAATACCGAATTCAAGGTATACCAACACTCAAATTGTTTCATAATGGCCGTGAAGTTGAAACTTTCGTGGGTGTGCAACCGATCCAGAAGCTTCGAGCAGCGATCATGCAACATGCAGGGTAATGCGTGACCTATGGAACTGGAGATAGGTTGGCTTCTCGTATTATTTTTCATCGGGTTTGTCGGGTCGTTCATCTCGGGAATGGTAGGCATTGGCGGTTCTATAATTAAATATCCGATGTTGCTTTACATCCCTCCAGCGATGGGATTTGTGGCGCTGACGGCGCAAGAAGTATCCGCGGTTAGTGCGATCCAAGTATTCTTCGCAGCGTTAGCGGGGATGTTCGCTTATCGCGCAGGCGGTTTTATCAACCGGAAGTTGGTCATTGCGATGGGTGTGCCGATCGTGATTGGCAGTTTCATTGGTGGGTACGGTTCGAAGTTTTTACCTGATGAGGCCATCAATCTGACGTATGCTGTCATGGCATTGGCAGCTGCTGTGATGATGTTCCTCCCCAAGCGGGCTGTAGAAGGATCAGATATATCCCAATTGCAATTCTCGGTACCTACCGCAGCGATTACAGCATCTGTTGTAGGAATGCTCTCCGGAATTGTTGGCGCAGCAGGAGCATTCATTACCGTACCGATCATGCTGGTCGTGTTGAAAATTCCAACGCGGGTTGCTATTGCATCGTCCCTTGCAATTACATTCATCTCCTCCATCGGCTCAGCTACCGGTAAAGTGATGGGTGGGCATATGTTGCTTGTTCCATCTGTAGTGATGGTCGTTGCAAGTATTATTGCTTCTCCGCTCGGCGCTAAAATTGGGCAACGCATGAATGTGAAAGTGTTGCAAGGGGTGTTGGCCGTACTCATCACAGCGACGGTCATTAAAATTTGGTTTGATATCTTGTTAACATAAGGAGTGTATATTGTGGCAGGTAAATTTTCGAGTGCAATCCGACCTCAGGAGGTCAATGACCGATTAAGTAAAGGTGAAGTTCTGGAAATTGTGGATGTTCGAGAAGCTGATGAGTGGGCATCGGGTCATATTTCAGGTGCTAGACATATCCCCTTGGGATCATTAATGCAGCGGCATAACGAATTGAACAAACAACAAGAGACCATTATGGTATGCCGCAGCGGAAACCGCAGCGGAATCGCCTGTGAATATTTGGAGTCGCTAGGTTATAAGGTAATAAATATGACGGGCGGCATGTTGGAATGGCCCGGAGACATCGATTATTAATCATACTTGGAGGAATGAACCCATGACAACCAACGTAAATATTCAAGCGGACATCACACTAGATTGCGTAGGGCTAGCTTGCCCGATGCCACTGGTAAAAACAAAGAAAGCGATGGACCAGCTGCAGTCGGGTCAAGTGATCAAGATGCAAGCGACGGATAAGGGATCACTCGCAGATTTACAAAGTTGGGCCAAAAACACGGGAAATCAATACTTGGGTACAATTTATGAAGGTAACGTGATGCACCATTATGTGCGCAAAGCGAACCCGAATGAAGTCAAGGAAGCCGCGAAGTTCCCACAAATCGTGAGCAACGAGGAGTTGCAAGCGAAACTCAGCGCGGAAGAACAAGTAATCGTGCTTGATGTGCGTGAGCCTGCAGAATATGCTTTTCACCGCGTTCCTGGCGCTATCTCGATTCCATTAGGTGATTTGGAACGACGTATGAACGAGCTAGCCAAAGAGCAAGCCTTGTATGTGATCTGCCGCACGGGGAACCGTAGTGATATGGCATGTTTACAGCTTGCAGAACATGGTTTTTCGAATGTCTACAACGTAGTACCCGGGATGTCGGGTTGGAATGGAGCAACAGAAGGAGGCGCTCAGTAATGACGATTGGAACTCAGATTCGGCCGATGACCGCGCAAGAATTGGCGAGGTTCGTCATTCATAAACACAAGTTGTTCATCCTGGACGTCCGCAATGAAACAGATTTTCAGGATTGGAAAATTGAAGGCGAACAGATTCAAGTCATCAACAAGCCGTATTTTGACCTGTTAGATGGGGTTGAGGCCGTTGTGGAGCAATTGCCTAAAGATGAGCAAGTGCTGGTCGTGTGTGCGAAAGAAGGATCCTCCCAATTCGTTGCTGAACAACTTATGGAAGCTGGATTTCAACTGGTTTCTTATTTGGTCGGCGGGATGAAAGCTTGGAGTGAATATTTGGAGCCTGTCAAAGTCGGTTCATTGAAAGACGGCGGCGCTATCTATCAATTCGTGCGAATCGGCAAAGGGTGTCTCTCCTATATGATCGTCTCCGACGGAGAAGCCGCTGTGGTTGATACACTTCGAATGACGGATGTGTATGAACAATTTGCCGCGGAACACCAATTCAACATCAAGTACACATTCGATACCCATCTGCATGCGGATCATATCTCGGGTGGACGATTGCTCGCGGAGCGCGTGGGCGCCACGTACTGGTTGCCGCCTAAGGATGCGGAAGAAGTCGTATTTTCCTATGAAAAGCTCGAAGAAGGTCAGGAGTTTCATGTTGGAACGACGTTAATTCAAATCCAGCCGATTTATTCCCCAGGCCATACGATCGGAAGCACATCGTTCATCGTAGATGATCAATATTTATTAACAGGCGATATTCTGTTCATTGCTTCGATTGGACGTCCAGATCTGGCCGGTAAGGCGGAGGATTGGGTCAGTGATTTGCGACATACGTTATACCATCGCTATAAGGAGTTGTCGAGAGAATTAATCGTATTGCCGGCTCATTTTGGCCAATGGACAGAGATGGGAGAAGGCGGCAAAGTCGCTGCCAAATTAGGTGATTTGTACGATGTAAATCCCGGTTTACAGATTCACGATGAAATGCAATTCCGCAACAAAGTCACGCAAGAACTTCCACCCCAGCCGAACAGTTATCAAGAAATTCGCCAAACGAATATGGGGCGTATTCAACCGACGGTGGAAGAACAGCGTGAGATGGAAATTGGACCGAATCGGTGCGCGGTGCATGACAAATAGACTCAGTTGGCACGATCATAAATAATATTCACTTCAAACAGCGGGAGGGTTTCGACCTTATAGTGACCTTGCGGACACATTTTGCTATAACTTAGCGGGTTGTTTTCAATCCTCAAGCTGACTTGACAGTAGGGGCAACGATTCGAAAATATGCGTTGCAACAATCGAACCATGATTAATCACCTAATTCCTATGAATATACTTGGTTTTAGTATACACCAAATGTTTCGTTTCGTACAGTACACTGAGAAGGAGTCGTGACGGATTTGGAAAAAGAAAAAACAACGATCGTCTTGTTTAGTGGAAATTTGGATAAAGCGATCGCGGCGTTCATTATAGCCAATGGGGCAGCTGCGTATGACCATGATGTAACCATCTTCTTCACGTTCTGGGGCCTCAACACGTTGCGCAAGGATGAGGTTGTCAAAACGAATAAAGGGCTGTTGGAGCGCATGTTTGGTTGGATGATGCCGCGCGGTGCCAACAAACTAGGGCTTTCCCGCATGAACTTCGCAGGCGCAGGGCCTGAGATGATCAAGCATGTGATGAAGAAGCACAATGTGTTGACTTTGCCGCAACTCATCGAGCTTGCCCAAGAACAAGGTGTGAAGTTGGTAGCATGCACCATGACGATGGATTTGCTCGGCTTGCATAAGGAAGAGCTGATCGATGGATTAGAGTATGCAGGGGTTGGCGCTTATTTGGGAGATGCTACGAATGCGAAGGTGAATCTGTTTATTTGATCCGGGAGGGACTTCGATGAAATACGATGAGGATGTTCTCCGCAGGTTAAAGCGTATTGAAGGTCAGATTCGCGGCGTCATGCGGATGATGGAAGAGGACAAGGACTGCAAAGAAGTTGCAGCCCAGTTGTCCGCGATCCGCAACGCGACTGATAAAGCATTGACTTATATTGTGGCCATGAATTTGGAGAAATGCATCATGGATGAAGTAAAAGAAGGCAAGGACAGTAAGAAGCTCGTTCATGAGGCTGTCGAATTGCTGATGAAAAGCCGATGAATGGAGGAACGTTCATATGGACGCATCGTTAGTCATAAATATTGGTATATTTATTTTGTTGGCTTTCTTTATCTACACACGGTTTGCACCTGTGAAAGGATTACAAACTTTGTCAGAGGATGAGTTTCGTAACGCTTTCCAACGTAACCATGATGCGTTATTGATTGATGTCCGAGAGCCTCATGAATTTCAAGGCGGTTCTATTGCCAAGGCCAAGAACATTCCGCTTTCGCAACTATCTGGGCGTCTACATGAAATACCTAAAGATCGGGAAGTTTATTTATTCTGTCGCAGTGGGATGCGAAGCAAGAACGCCGCGAAACTGCTCAGTCGTCAAGGTCATCAGAAGTTATCGCATCTTAGGGGCGGAATTATGGCTTGGCGCGGGAAACTCACCAAGTAACAATCTGTCATTGATCTGTGAAGGGGATGAACGGCTCATGTTTCACTATACGGTAAAGACTGCAAAATCTGCAGTGCAAGCCATTGCCGATTTGCAGGATCATTTGAAAGATGAAAAATTCGGTGTGTTGTGGCATCTGGATCTGAAGGAAAAGTTGCGGGAGAAAGGTGTTGATTACGATCAAACGTATCATATCCTTGAAGTGTGTAATCCTGTAGAAGCCAAGCGGGTGTTGCAGGAAAGTTCGCTGATCGGCTACTTTCTCCCATGCAAGATTGTTGTGTATGAAGAAGCAGGGAACACGCATATCGGTCTCCCAAAGCCAACGGCACTCGTAGGAATGGTAGATAATCCTAACTTGCTGGCGATCGCCGAAGAGATTGAAGAACGGCTCATGGGCGCTATCAACAAAAGTCGTTAATTTTTATAAAAAAGTAGGGCGTAGGTTCGTATTCGAATATCTCTATCCTCTATAATAGAAGCAGAAACCATCGGAGGTGAGGCTCATGTTCTCATTGAAAAAATTTCTGTTTCTTTTTGTTGCTATTGTCGTCATTATTATAGGTTTGTTCGTATTTCGTCAACAGAATCAAGCCGCAGAATACAGTGAAGTCCGTGCTACGAAGGATGTGATCGCCCAGAGTTTGGATGGTCAGTTTGACGTAGCTATTCTTGCTGGCGGATGTTTCTGGTGTATGGAACCCCCGTTCGAGAAACTGTCAGGCGTTCTTGACGCTGTATCGGGGTACATTGGGGGGGAGACAGAAAATCCAACCTATGAGCAGGTATCCGCGGGAATTACAGGCCACACCGAAGCGGTACGCATTCGATTCAATCCCGAACAAGTCAGCTATGAGGAATTGTTAGAGGTGTTTTGGCGGCAGATTGATCCCACAGATGCGGATGGACAATTTGTAGACCGAGGCGATCAATATCGTTCGGGGATCTTCTATTTAAGTGAGGAACAAAGACAAATTGCTGAGCAATCTAAGACGAAGCTGGCGAATTCTGGACGATTCGATAAGTCACTCGTTACAGAAATTACGGCTGCAGGAACGTTCTATGAAGCAGAAGACTATCATCAGGATTATTATAAGAAGAACCCGATTCGTTACAAATATTATCGCGATGGGTCGGGGCGAGATGAGTTCTTAGAACGCACATGGGGAGAAGAACGTGAGTATCTGAAGAATGAACAGATGTCACGTTATGAAAACTTTGATAAAGCCACTCGCCTTAAGCAATTGTCAGCCATTCAGTTGGAAGTGACACAGAACGATGGTACAGAACCGGCTTTCGCGAATGAATACAATGACAACAAACGTAAAGGCATTTATGTGGATATCGTCTCGGGTGAACCTTTATTCAGCTCCAAAGATAAATACGACTCGGGAACAGGTTGGCCGAGCTTCACACAACCACTGGAACCGGAAAATATCGTCTACGAAGAGGACAATGAACTGTTCATGGTACGCATCGAGGTGCGAAGCAAATATGCGGATTCGCACCTTGGCCATGTATTCGAGGATGGACCGGATCCGACGGGATTGCGATATTGCATGAATTCAGCAGCATTACGGTTTGTCCCCAAGGAAAAGTTGGAGCAAGAAGGATATGGTGAATATTTGAAGTTGTTTGAATCATGACCCAATATCACAAAGACACATCCTTTTCATTGTGAAGGATGTGTCTTTATATATGTGTAGATTATTTTTTGACAATCAAGGCAAGTTTGTGGAACCCATCAACCAACGATCACATTCACGAGCAGCTTCACGGCCTTCGTTGATCGCCCAGACAACCAGGCTTTGACCTCGACGCATGTCTCCTGCCGCAAATACACCTGGAACGTTCGTTGCGAATTTCCCATATTCGGCTTTTGCATTCGAACGTTCGTCACGTTCTACGCCAAGCTGATCGAGCACGGTTGGTTCAGGTCCGAGGAAGCCCATGGCCAGAAGAACAAGATCCGCTGGATAAACTTTCTCGCTTCCAGGCACTTCCACAGGTCCAAAACGGCCGTTCTCGTCTTTCTTCCATTCTATCAATACCGTGTGGAGTTCTTTCACGTGGCCATTCTCATCACCGACAAATTTCTTTGTGGAAATGAGATATTGACGAGGATCTCCGCCAAACTTCGCAGCTGCTTCTTCTTGGCCATAGTCCATCTTGTAGACCTTCGGCCATTCTGGCCATGGATTGTTCGCAGCACGTTGCTCAGGTGGTTTCGCCATAATTTCAAACTGTGTGACCGTCTTGCAACCGTGGCGCATCGAAGTGCCCACACAGTCAGTTCCTGTGTCACCACCACCGATCACAATCACATGCTTGCCTTCCGCGCTTAAATACTGACTATCGGCATGCTCAGAGTCTAGCAAGCTCTTGGTGTTCTTGTGCAGGAACTCCATCGCGAGATGGATGCCTTGCAGATTGCGCC
>JBILCM010000080.1:0-10060 GCA_044353165.1 Paenibacillus sp. | reverse complement strand
CAACTTTATGTACTTGGCGATAGTATTTCCATGCAATACGGTCCTGACTTGGAACGATTCACGCGAGGGTATTTTCGCTATAGCCGCAAAGGCAGTGAATTACAGGGAACGGAGGACCTTGATCAACCGTTGAAGGTGAACGGCGGCGATAGTCGAATGGTGGTGGAGTTTATTACCGACAAGGATCAAGAGGGTTTCTGGCACCAGGATATGATTGTGCTGCTTAACTGTGGATTGCATGACATCAAGATCGATCGTAACACCATGCAACGGCAGATCGAGCAATCTACGTATAAAGACAACGTGTTGCGAGCCTGTGCGTTGTTGCAAAGCCGTGGGTGTCAAGTCGTCTGGGTTCGCACGACACCTGTGGATGAGGAGCAGCATAACCGCAAACACCCCAAAGAATTTGTGCGGTATGCAAGGGATGTGCTTGCGTACAATCAAGCTGCGGATGAAGTGATGACTCAGCTTGGGATTCCTGCGATTGATTTGTACACGTTTACCTGTTCGCTTGGGGAGGACATTTTTGCTGATCATGTGCACTATAAGGAAGAGATCCAAGCGCTGCAGGCTGCATTCATCGCAGGGCATCTGCTAGGGATTGAACTGAGGGAGAGTACAACCATTGATTGATACACATATTCACTTCTGGTGTCTTGTACGCGGGGATTATCATTGGCTAAAGCCCACAAACCATACATTATATCGTGATTATGTTCCCGATGAAGTGCAATCCTCATGGGATCAACATGGCATAGAGGGTGTCATCGCGGTGCAGGCGGCACAGACCATAGAGGAAACGGAGTATTTGTTGTCGCTCGCCCAGCAAAATGATCGAATTGTCGGTGTGGTGGGCACACTGGATTTGCATTCGAGCGATACACCGAGGATTTATGAGCGATTGCGCCAAAATCCGCAGTTTGTTGGCATCCGCTATTCGCTGCTTGGGGCACAGACACAAGTGAGCCACTTCAGTGCACCATTCCTTGCGAATGTCCGTATGTTCGCTGCAGATGATTTCCCCGTGGACCTGCTTATGAAACCAACCCATGTACCTAGCTTCTTGCGGTTGTTGGATCAAGTACCGGATCTAACGACGGTAGCGAATCATCTCGGATCCCCGAACTTCGATGAACCTCTGCAACCATGGGCTGATGCGATGTCCGAGCTTGCGCAACACCCGAAATCGATGTGCAAAATTTCCGGCATGATCACACAAGTAGGCGGTTATCACCCTGAAATTTTGAGGGATGCTGTGCAACATCTGGTTCAGTGCTATGGTGCTCAACGCCTCATGTTCGGCAGCGATTGGCCTGTGGCCTTGACGGCAGGCAGCTACGATGAGGTGGTCCAACTGTATGCCGATGTGCTTCCTCCATCACTTCGTGAAGATGAACGTGCCTTGATGTCCCGGGAAAATGCGATCCGTTGTTATTTGAAGCGTATGCGTCCATGAGGCGAAGGCGCACCCTTTACGGAACTCACAATCCCATATATACTAACTCTAGGTTAGATGGGTTTCACTCTATGAGACAACGAGACCGGCGGAGGGCGTACGATGGAGGACGGAAAACAACTTACGGTTCGTGCAGTCGAGCGCGCCTTGGATATATTGCTCGTGTTTACAGAGCAGTCCAGCCTAGGTTTGACAGAGATTGCTGACAAAGTGGGTTTGCACAAGAGCACAGTGCACCGCTTATTGGCTTCCTTGGAAGGCAAGGGCTTTCTGGTGCGTGACACCTTGACGGAAAAATATCGTCTTGGGTTTCGCGTTTGGGAATTATCCGCCCAGCTGTCTGGACAAGCGGATAACCCAGGAACGTTGCTGTTGCCGGAGATGGAGATGCTGCGTGACGCTGTAGGTGAGACGATCAGCCTCTATTTTCGCGAAGGGCATGAGCGAATTCGCATACAAGCGGTGCAGAGCCATGAAGCGATTCGTCGTGTGGCCCCGATCGGCGTTCGACTGCCGCTGTCTGTAGGTGCTTCTAGCAAAGTGTTGCTCGCCTTTGAGGAAGAGCGGATCCGTGATGAAATCATACAGCATGAGAGTTGGCCATCAAGCGTCGATCGAGGGGTATTCTTAGTCCAACTCGTGGATATCCGGCGCATGGGTTACGCCACCAGTATCGAGGAACGGGAACCTGGGGCTGCAGCAGTGTCAGCACCGATCTTCGGGAATAGCGGCCGGCTTGTGGCGGCACTCTCGGTGTCGGGGCCATCGAATCGTCTTCATCTCGAACGGATGCGTGCCATCGCACCGCAAGTGATGGAAGTTGCCCGACGTATGGGGAAAATGATGAAATAAATAACGCCCGGTCAGAAGCGTCGTGCTTCGGACCGGGCGTTCGTCTGTCATGCGATAGATTCGAGAGTCGCCTTGGTTATGGTTACTTGTTCGCCATCAATTGGCGCAACACCGTCTGAAGGATACCGCCGTTGCGATAATAATCGACGTCAACCATGGAGTCCAGTCGTACGCTGGCTTCGAAGGTGAAGGAAGAGCCATCTGTACGCTGTGCACTTACGTTCACAATTTGACCGGGTCGGACGTCGTTGCTTAAGCCTTCGATCGAGAACGTCTCCGTGCCGTCGATCTGAAGCGATTTCCAGCTCTGTCCTTCCACGAATTGAAGCGGAAGTACGCCCATGCCCACGAGATTGGAGCGGTGAATACGCTCGAAGCTCTCTGCAATGACCGCTTTCACGCCGAGCAGGAATGCGCCTTTGGCCGCCCAGTCACGGGACGATCCGGTGCCGTATTCTTTGCCCGCGAGCACGACGGTAGGTGTCCCATCTGCTTCGTATTTCATCGCTGCATCGTAGATGGCCATCACTTCGCCCGTCGGCAAGTACTTCGTCACGCCGCCTTCTGTGCCTGGAGCGACTTGGTTGCGGATGCGGATGTTGGCGAATGTGCCGCGCATCATCACTTCATGGTTCCCGCGTCGTGCGCCATATGAGTTGAAGTCGTCTTTCTTCACGCCGTTCCCAATCAGATAAGCGCCTGCAGGGGAATCCACCTTGATGTTGCCGGCCGGAGAAATGTGGTCCGTCGTCACGGAGTCGCCCATAAGTGCAAGCGTCTTGGCGCCCGTAATATTCGCGATGTCATTGAGTGTATCACCCAAGTGAGTAAAGAATGGCGGGTTTTGGATATAGGTGGATTTCGCATCCCATTCATACAGTTCGCCTTCGGCTACCGGGATGGCGTTCCAGCGCGGATTCGCACGGAATACGTCTTTGTATTTGTCGGCATAAATGGCTGGATTCATCGCCGCATTCATCGTGTCCATAATTTCTTGCGACGACGGCCAGATGTCCTTAAGGAATACAGGCGCACCGTTGTTGTCTGTCCCGATCGGTTCACTGGATAAGTCGATGTCCACAGTGCCTGCGATCGCATAAGCCACGACGAGCGGCGGCGAAGCTAAGTAATTCGCCTTCACTTGCGGATGCACGCGACCTTCGAAGTTGCGGTTGCCCGAGAGGACGGACGCGACGGTCAGATCGTTGTCTGCAATTGCTTTGTTGACTTCATCCGGCAACGGTCCGGAGTTCCCGATACAAGTCGCGCAACCGTAACCTGCAACGTGGAAACCCAGTGCCTCGAGCGGTGTGATCAAGTCGGCGTTCTTCAAATATTCGGTCACCACGAGCGATCCCGGTGTCAACGAACTCTTCACATACCCGGGTTTCGTCAATCCGCGCGCGACCGCTTTCTTCGCAAGCAAGCCTGCGCCGATCATGACACTGGGGTTGGATGTGTTCGTACAAGATGTGATCGCAGCAATCACGACAGCACCGTTCTTCATCGCGGATGTGGAACCGTTGTCGTGCTTCACGTTGACGACTTCTGCGAGTTTTGCATCGCTGAGGCCGTATCCGCCTTTGTCCACGGGTGTGCGTACAATCGTGTTGTACGTTTGTTTCATGGCTGTTAACTCGATGCGGTCTTGCGGACGCTTCGGTCCGGCCAGGGAAGGCACGACCGTACCTAGATCGAGCTCAATCGTATCGCTAAAGAGAGGATCAGGCGTTGTGTCATCGCGGAACATGCCTTGTGCTTTGTAATACGCTTCTACAAGGGCAATCTGTTCTTCCGAACGCGCGGTGCCGCGAAGGTAATTCAGTGTCTCAGCATCGACAGGGAAGAAGCCAACCGTTGCGCCATATTCCGGCGCCATGTTCGCGACGGTCGCACGGTCTGCAAGGGTAATCGAACTTAATCCGGAGCCATAGAACTCAACGAACTTGCCGACAACGCCTTTCTTGCGCAAAATTTGCGTGACAGTCAAGGCCAAGTCGGTCGCTGTTGCGCCTTCTGCGAGCTTGCCGATCAATTTAAATCCGATGACTTCCGGTGTAACAAAGTACAGCGGTTGTCCAAGCATCCCGGCCTCGGCTTCGATTCCGCCGACGCCCCAACCGACGACGCCAAGTCCATTAATCATCGTGGTGTGTGAATCGGTCCCGACGAGCGAATCTGGGAATACCACGGTTTCCCCATCGATCGACTTCGTTGCGGCTACAGAAGCCAAGTATTCCAAGTTCACTTGGTGCACAATGCCCGTGCCCGGAGGCACAGCACGGAAATTATCGAACGCAGTCTGCGCCCAGCGCAGGAAGCGGTAGCGTTCTTCATTGCGTTCGAATTCTACCTTCTGATTAAATTCAAGCGCATTCTCGGTGCCGAACGCATCGACCATGACCGAGTGGTCAATGACGAGGTCCACAGGCACGAGCGGGTTGATTTTCTTCGGGTCGCCGCCTTTCTTCTTCACGGTGTCACGCATCGCGGCCAAGTCTACGACAACGGGCACACCTGTAAAGTCTTGCAACACAATCCGGGCAGGAATGAAGGGAATTTCTTTGTTGTTGTCGCGGTTCGTAGCCCAGCTTGCAATTTGTGCGACATGCTCCTCGGTAATGGCTCTGCCGTCGAATTGGCGAACGGCAGCTTCAAGCAACACTTTGATCGAGAATGGCAGTTGTGCAATGCCGGGAAACTTCGATGTCAAGTCGTTCAAAGCATAATAATGAACTTGTTGTCCTGCGACTTGCAGTGTCTTCTTTACTGAATAAGGATCTCGTAATGTCATGCTTTCACAATACCTCCTTTAATAGTTGCACCAGATGAAACGATATTTCATGGCATATATAATTTAAGTATATCTTTTTGAGCTGTTTAGGTAAAGGACAAAAAACGTATAAATCCTATCCCTTTCGCATATAAATGACTTCACAATCTTGTGTATTGGAGGCGGCCCGATGTTGAAATGGAAGTCGCTGATCGATGAATATGTTCGCAGGGCCAACCAGAGTGAAGCCGAATACCATTTTTTTATGGACGATTTATTGCTGGGTGATGAGCGATTCTTAAGGCTAGAGCAGCAACGGTTGGAGCGCTTGAAACTTAGAGATCTTGAGACGGGACGCAAACCCGTTCATGAAGAGACGCGTTATAAAATTGTGAGTGTAGAAGAAACCGAACGCAAATTGACCGTTGAATTCATGTTGACCAAGAAATCGGTACGGCGCCGTCAGGGGGTTGAGCAGACGGAGGAACGCATGGATCAAGTGCGCGTCACATTGGCTTCTTTGCCAAGCGGCACGTGGGTGATTGTGGGCGTGGAGCCTGCGGTGCCAGAGCGGCGGACAATGCGGGAGTTGGGGGTTGGGCGACGGATTGTGGATGAACCGTTCAGACAGCCCAGACTGACCCGCCCCACGCAACCAGAGCCGATTGAGATTCAGACACAGACACCCTTCTACGATCGTGAAGCGGTGAAACGTTATGCGGATCAGTACTGGAACGAACCGAATCCGCGGTATTTGCATTTTGCCGTTGACTGCACCAACTATGTTTCACAATGCCTCTATGCAGGCGGCGCGCCCATGCACTATACTGATGTGAGAGAAACAGGTTGGTGGTATAAGGGCCAATCCGGTGGGAAAGAACTGTGGAGTTACAGCTGGAGTGTCGCTCATTCGTTACAGTTATTCCTGCTCACCATCCGCAGAAGCGGATTGCGCGCGGAGGAAGTGCGTTCCCCGGAGGAACTGACGACTGGCGATGTGATCTGCTATGATTTTGACGGCAACGGACGGTTTCAACATAGTGCGATCGTCACGGCGACGGATGGGGCCGGGTTCCCGCTCGTCAACGCACACACCACCAATTGCAAGGGGCGTTATTGGGATTATCAAGATTCTTACGCATGGACAGAGCGAACCGTGTATCGGTTTTTTCGGATCCGTGATCGGTTTTAAAGGGAGGCACACATGGAACAGCAGAAAATTCGTGTCGGGTTAATCTACGGCGGCAAATCAGGAGAACACGAAGTCTCCTTATCTACGGCGAAAGCTGTGATTGGTGAGTTCGATTATCATACGTATGAGATCGTTCCATTCTATATTACAACCGAGGGGACGTGGCGCGCAGGGCCGCAGTTGCAAGGTCCCGTAGCGGATGTGCAACAACTGAAGTTTGCTGAAGCAGGTACCGTCATTGGCGAGAATGCGCAAGCGCTTGCGCCATTGTTTGGTAATTTGGCGCACAGCGGTGCAGGTGATGCGGTTCGCAGCGCCCTGAGAACGGTCGACGTCGTATTCCCGTTGTTGCACGGTACGTTCGGTGAAGACGGTACGATTCAAGGGTTGCTCGAGATGTTGAACGTTCCTTATGTCGGCGCTGGCGTGTTGGCTTCCGCTGTGGGTATGGACAAGGTTGCCATGAAGCGGATGTTCGCCACGGCCGATTTGCCGCAGTGTGTGTATCGACATTTTACAAGGAAACAATGGGAACTCGAACAAACCCAGCACATTATGGAGATTGAAGTGTCACTGGGGTATCCTTGTTTCGTGAAACCTGCCAATCTCGGTTCCTCTGTGGGCATCTCCAAGGCGCGCGATCGGGAACAGCTCTTGGAAGCCGTCCAGATGGCATTCCAATACGATCGCAAAGTTATTGTCGAAGAGTTCGTGGATGCGCGTGAGATCGAAGTGAGTGTCCTCGGCAATGACAGCCCTCGCGCTTCTGTGGCCGGAGAAATTGCGGCTTCAAGTGAATTTTACGACTACAATGCGAAATATATTGATGGAAAATCTGTGATGACGATTCCTGCCGATCTTCCACCGGAAATTGCGGCGTCCGCACGTGAGATGGCCATCCGCGCATTCCTAGCGATTGACGGAGCAGGTTTGTCGCGCGTTGATTTTTTCTTGCGCCGCGAGGACGGCCAATTGTTGATCAACGAAATCAACACGATGCCGGGCTTCACCCCATTCTCGATGTACCCGCTCCTGTGGAAGGCGACGGGCGTCAATTACAGAGCGCTGCTTGATGAGTTATTGCATCTGGCGATGGAGCGACACGAAGAGAAGAAGCATATCAAGTACGGCATGAAATAAGTAGAAATTTTATACATATGTTCATGCCCTCCAAGGTATCCTAAAGAACAATGGGGATCATGCACCAAAGGGGGCAATTCATGATTATTCGGTTTGGTTACGTCGCCATGTCTGTCCATCTTCAGAACGCATCCCCTTCTCGGACGATGACTGCCACTCATTTTAAAATTTTAACCGACCGGGAGGCCGCGATTCGCAAACTTGAACGTATTGCCGCAGAGAACATCAATAACACACTGCGCCATTTGCGCTATAACAAAGCTGAGGGCATTAAGCTGTACCGCCTTTCCTCAAAACTCATTCCTCTATATACCCACGAATTGCTCACCGGTTGGAACCCTTATGTTGTGCTCGATCCACTCTTTGCGCAGCTTGGTGCATATGCACAGGAGCATGCCATGCGTATCAGTTTTCACCCGGATCATTTTACCGTGCTCAACACGCCTCGCGAAGACGTACTTGCGCAAGCTCTCCGTGCAATGGATCACCATGTCGATATGTTCGAAGCGATGGGGCTGGATCATCGGTACAAATGTAACATCCACATTGGCGGCACGTATGGCGAGAAGTCGACTGCAGGCGAACGATTTGTGGAGAACGCGAACAACCTCCCGCAGCGCATCCGAGAGCGCATCACGCTCGAGAACGATGATAAGACGTTCACCGCTCGTGAAACGTTGGAAGTGGCCGAGCGCATCGGAGTCCCGATGGTGTTCGATCTGCACCATCATCAGGTGAATAATAAGGGTGAGCGCGCAGAAGATCTCTGGCCTGACATTCAATCGACATGGAAGGATGAGGCCCACGAACCGTTATTGGTGCCTAAGATGCATCTGTCCAGTCCGAAGAGTGAACGAGACCCGCGCGGGCATGCGGACTACGTAGATGCCGCCTCGTTCCTGGCATTCGCCCAATCCATTGCCCCGCAGACGCCGCACCTCGACGTGATGATTGAAGCGAAGCGCAAAGATGATGCGTTATTCCGCTTGGTGCGAGAA
The DNA here is from genome assembly GCA_044353165.1 of Paenibacillus sp. Lineage (GTDB taxonomy): Bacteria > Bacillota > Bacilli > Paenibacillales > YIM-B00363 > JBILCM01. Next base: position 1,646 of record JBILCM010000080.1, on the reverse strand, counting down.
CTTGTGCGAAGCCCGGCAGTAAACAAAATCGATGGCGCCACACTCGAGATCTGATCGGCGTTCCTGGCGTTCCTATTGCTTTTCCTATGCTTTTGGGGTACTTTCGTTCTAGAGGAAGTAAGCCTAAGCGAGCGAGGTGTGCAGTAGAGGATGGAATCCAATCGCGAGAATTATGTCGTTACGGGGAAATCATTCACCGCGGTAGCTGTGAACGCTGCGGCGAAAGCAGGGGAATGGATCAAGAGCCGGTTAGGGAAAGCTGCCGACATCCAAGTCAAGACGTCAAGGCATGACCTGGTGACGGAAGTTGATAAAAGCACAGAAACGTTAATACGCAACTTAATTCACACCTATTTCCCTAGCCACGCCATTCTTGGCGAGGAAGGCGCGGCGCCTGGCACGGAAGGTTCGAAGCGTGCTTTGGAAGCTGTGCAATCAGCGGAATACGTGTGGATTGTGGATCCGATTGATGGAACGACGAATTTCATCCATGGGTTTCCGTTCTTCTCGGTCTCTATAGCATTAGCTTATCGCGGTGAAGTTATTGTGGGTGTCGTCTATGATCCGTCGCATGATGAGATGTTCGTAGCGGAGAAAGGCAAAGGCGCTTATGTGCGGGGCAGACGCATGAGTGTCTCTACGGAAGCGACGCTTGCGGACAGCTTGCTGGCCACAGGATTCCCGGCCGACCGTGAAGCGGTGTTGCCGCAAGCATTGCGGCAGATGCATGCTTTCGCGCCCCAGGTGCGCAACTTGCGCAGTGCGGGTTCCGCAGCGCTGCATCTGGCCTACGTTGCCGCGGGTCGACTGAGCGGCTTTTGGGAACCGAACCTCAACGCGTGGGATATCGCGGCGGGCATGTTGTTGGTGAGCGAAGCGGGCGGTGCCGTGACCGATATGGACGGTCAACCGTATGCGCTTGCGACGCGCGATGTCCTCGCCTCGAACGGGCGCATCCACGCGGCGATGATCGAAGTCATTCGAAGCGCATAGAGGTGAGTAGGGATGGAATGGAGCCAGCCGAAAGTTCTGGTGCTGCAACCCATCTGCGCGAAAGTAGTCTGTGAGCCGTCTTGGAAATGGGAGACGCAGATGACAGACTACGATCTATGGTATGTCTGGCAAGGTGAGGGCACGATGGAGTGCAACGGGCGGTCCATCCCCATCCAACCCCAGTCGTGCCATCTGTTCCGCCCGGGTGATCGCATACGTGCGCAACACAACCCTGAGAATCCTTTGGTTGTGACGTATATTCATTTTGTTTCTGATGGGGTGGCCTTCTTGCCTGAGGTCTGTCCGTTGCTCACAGAACATGTGGCATTCGAAGCGCTGCTTACCCGTTACATTGAACTTATGCAACGTCGTCCATTCTTATATATGGAAGAAGCGCGATTGGCGCTCATGCAGTTGTTGATCGTTCTAGCGCGGCATCAAGTCTATGACACACCGCAACGACAGGATCCTGTTCGTCAAGCGATCTATCTATCCGCCGCATACATACGGGAACATCCCGGCGTGCCCGTGACGATCGATCAGCTGGCGCAGGAGGCTTGTATGTCTAAGCGTTATTTTGCCAAAAGGTTCAAACAATTCATCGGCCGCAGCGTTAAGCAGTTCATCATTGAATCGAAGTTGGAACGAGCGGA
>JBILCM010000079.1:0-10068 GCA_044353165.1 Paenibacillus sp. | reverse complement strand
GCAATATTTTTTTTTCGAGCCTCGATACTTGAACTTGTGAAATACCAAGCCTTGCTGCAACCTCAGATTGGGTTTGGTCTCTGTAAAATCGCAAGAAAACAATCAGACGCTCACGCTCGCTTAGTGAGCGGATCGCTTCGTCTAAAGCAATTTTATCAAACCAACGATCCTGTGTTTCATCTGCAATCTGATCCATTAATGTAATGGGATCTCCATCATTCTCAAATACGGTTTCATGAATCGAAGTGGGTGGTTTATTTGCTTCTTGAGCAAACACAATTTCTTCAGGTGACGCTCCAATCTCCAAACTAATCTCGCCGATGGTCGGATTTCTTCCAAACTTCCTTGATAAATCATCTTTTGTTTTTCGTACTTTATTTGCCAATTCTTTCAACGATCGGCTTACTTTTATTGTTCCGTCATCACGTAAAAAACGTTGAATTTCTCCAATGATCATGGGCACTGCATACGTTGAAAATTTAACATCATAAGTTAAATCAAATTTATCGATAGATTTTAGCAATCCAATACAACCAATTTGAAATAGATCTTCCGGTTCATATCCACGATTTATAAATCGCTGCACGACAGACCACACCAAACGCATATTGCAGCTTACAAGCGTATTTCTGGCCGTTATATCCCCTGCCTGGCTTAAAGCTATAAGCCGCTTTACTTCGATATCGTCAAGGTAAATTACTTCCATCCCATTACCCTCCAAGTTCAGATCAGTTATAAATCGTTTTCTTGGATTTGATTTGCTTTTTCATCGCAATTTTCGTACCTTGGCCTGGTTTGGAATCAATATGAACTTCATCCATAAAATTTTCGATAATTGTAAATCCCATTCCTGATCGTTCCAGCTCGGGCTTTGATGTGTATAGTGGTGTTCTAGCAAGTTCAATATCTTCCATTCCTTTTCCTTCATCTTCAATTTCAATACAGAGTGTATCCCCAATAATGGTACCTCGGATCGTTACAAAATAATTGGGATCGCTATTGTAACCATGAATAATCGCATTCGTGACAACTTCTGAAACTACCGTCTTAATATCTGTTAAATCTTCGATCGTAGGGTCGAGTTGACTCGCAAAAGCCGCAACAGAAACACGAGCAAACGCTTCATTCTCGGAACGACTTCGGAATTCGATTTTCATAGCATTCATTTCTCTCATGATTTAACCCCCAAACTTAACAATGCTTCTCTTTCATTCTGTTCGATTGTGATGATACGAAAAAGTCCTGATAATTCAAATAAACGATACACCGCAGGACTCACATCGCACACAACCATGCGCCCCCCGCGGCCAGAAATCATTTTGTAACGGCCAAGTATAACGCCAATTCCAGAACTATCCATGAACGATAACTCTTTTAAACTCAGAATTATATCGGTTACATTCCCACGGTTTACGGCATCTTCGATTTCGGATTTGACTTGATCGGCCGCATGATGATCGAGTTCCCCAATAAATCTAACAATCAACGCTTGACGGTGTTGTTCTAATTCAACACGAATATGCATTCCATCATCTCCTCCTAGGTTTTGTCCTTTCATTTCAACGACATATTACCCTATTCCTGCCTGTCGACAAAACTAGAAGTAAAGCTCCAAAAAATGACAATTTATTTATTTTAGCAAAATAACACTAGAAACTGTCCGTTTGAGTATAGTCCACCAATTTGCTACTGCTACATCTATCGGGGCATATACATCGTATTGTTTTAAGAGTTCGTTCCCTCTCAAAATATTCAGTTTTCCAAGACTGTCACCTTTGGCTATGGGCGCCTTGATTTGGTCCTCATATGATATTTCATAACGTATGTCATCTGTATTTGTACCTTTTTTCATTAGAATGCTAATGTGCTGTTTTGCAATGAGATCCACATGCTTTACTTCACCTTTTTGAATTTCTAAAGAATCCAAGTGTGTACCTTCTTTAATCACAATGAAGTTAAAATATTGCGCAAAGGCATAATCAAACAAAGATGATACCTCTTTATTGCGCGTCTTTGTATCCGGTTCACCCAACACAACGGCTATTACACGAAGTTGATCACGAACAGCTGTTGCAGATAAACAAAATTGTGCTTCACTGGTATAACCTGTTTTTAAACCATCTGCACCAGCATAAAAACGAATTAATTTATTCGTGTTCACAAGCCAAAATGGTTTCTCTGAATCTTTACGCAAATAATCTTGATATTGACCGGTGAATAATATGATTTTCTTATGTTTCATCAATTCTCTAGACATAATGGCGATATCTTCAGCTGTCGTATAGTGCTGATCTGCAGGTAATCCATTCGCATTCATGAAATGAGTGTTGTTCATTCCAAGTTGTTTAGCACGTTCATTCATCATTTGCACGAAAGATTGTTCGCTTCCGGCTATTTTTTCAGCCATGGCTACAGAGGCATCATTCCCTGATGCCATAGCAATGCCTTTAAGTAAGTCTTCAACCGTCATTTCTTCACCGGGTTCCAAAAAAATTTGGGACCCACCCATGGAAGCAGCATATTCACTAGTGCGTACTTTTTCTTGGAGTGTTATTTTATTTTGTTCAATGGATTCCATAATGAGTAACATGGTCATAATTTTTGTTATAGAGGCGGGAGGAAGCTTCTCAGCTTTATTCTTCTCATAAAGGACGAGACCTGAATCTGCATCCATTAAGATGGCTGAACGAGCATTCGGCGTAAGATCAATTTTTTCGATGGGTTTGTTGGATGCGAATGAAGGGCTTGATGCAGTAAAAAACATGAGCAAAAAAAAGAAGATTATTCGGTTCGTATTGATTTGTTTATTCATAGTTTGACTCCTCCTCGTCATACAAAACAGGGACTGTTTTCATAGTATGGACTAGGACAGAATCAAATATACAACGAAAGGAATTTAATGGTGATAAGTTACCCCTTGCACGGTTACGATGGCACGAATCAATGATGCCGAATTTATATCATTGACTTCTGCCGCAATACCATACGCTCCCTCAACACAATGGATGGCCTCAGTGAGGAGTTGAGGGCTTGTACTTTCATTCAAATGAAGTTCAACGAGAGGTTCCCCCCGTTCTACAAAATCTCCGAGTCGTTTTAACATGCGGATCCCCGCAGATAAATCAATAGGTGAATCTTTTGTTGTACGCCCTGCGCCTAAATACGCTGCTGCCACACCAAGTTTATCAGCAAGCACATCATTTACATAACCCGTTGCTTGTGATGGGACGGGAACAATGTGAGACGCTGTGGGGAGCAATGAACAATCATCTATTATATTCGGGTTTCCGCCTTGGGCGATAATCAATTGCTTGAATTTGGCAAGGGCTTCCCCTGAATCTAACTTGTCCAACAAGATTTTCCGTCCATCACTGAGCGACGATGATTTCTGACCCAGAACCAACATTTGCGCACCTAGCTCAAGACATAGTTCCTTCAGTTCTGGAGAATGCAAGGAATCGCCTCGAAGCAGTGAAATGGCTTCTTTTACTTCCAAAGCATTCCCAATTGCATTTGATAGTGGTTGATCCATGCTCGATATGACGGCAACCGTCTCTCTACCCATCTCAGCCCCAATTTCAACCATAGCTTTACTGAGTTGTAGCGATTGTTCGAATGATTTCATGAATGCTCCCGCACCTGTTTTGACATCGAGGACGATTGCGTCGGCACCTGCAGCTATTTTCTTGCTCATGATTGAACTAGCGATTAGGGGAATCGATTCGACAGTGGCGGTTACATCCCGAAGGGCGTACAACAATTTATCCGCTGGCGCAAGGTTACGGGTTTGGGAAATGATTGCAAGTCCGATCGTATTCACCTGATGGATAAATTCGGACTGGGAAAGTTCGGGTTGAAAACGAGGAATCGATTCAAGTTTATCAATCGTTCCACCCGTATGACCTAAGCCGCGGCCTGACATCTTAGCAACAGGCACGTTCGCAGAAGCTACAAGTGGAGCAAGCACTAACGTTGTCGTATCCCCCACTCCGCCAGTAGAATGCTTATCCACTTTTATTCCTTTTACTCCGTCCAAATTTACGATATCGCCTGAATGCGCCATGGCTAATGTAAGTGCGGCAGTTTCCTTCCGGGTCATACCTCGAAAGTATACAGCCATTGCCCAAGCTGCCATCTGATAATCAGGTGTAATGCCTTGTACATAACCTGCTATAAGTTGATGAATCTGTTCTGTTGTCAATTCAATTCCGTTACGCTTGGCCTCAATGAGATCAACAGCACGCATATTACACCTTTACTTCCCTTAAAAAATGTTTGATCAGTAAGTAAAAATAAGGTTTTGTTTGATTCGCTACCGCGACAACTTGTTCATGTGATAACGGCTCCAACGTCTCTCCAATGGCCATATCTGTGATGCATGAGATGCCCACAATTCGAATTCCGGCATGACGAGCAGCGATGGCTTCCCCGACTGTAGACATGCCGATAGCATCCCCACCAATTTTTGCTAACCATTTTAGCTCGGACGGGGTTAAGTAAGCAGGACCGCTAATTCCGCAATAGACGCCTTCAACAAGTCGATATTCAGATTTCAAGGCCATCGCAACATTACGCATCAGTTCCTGATACTCGCGGTCATAGGCGACTGACATATCAATAAAGCGTGAATTCCAATCTTTTTCATCAATTCCGATAAGGGGGTTGTCACCCGTTACATTGATGTGATCTTGAATCAGCATAAAATCTCCTGCAGAAAAGTCTGGATTCATACCACCTGCAGCGTTCGTAATGATAAGCGAACCTATGCCAATCGATTTCATAACATAGACTGGGAATACAACGTCACGCATTGTATATCCTTCGTAAAAATGGACCCTTCCCTGCATGATGATGACACATTTACCTTCAACATCACCGATCACGAATTGCCCCGCATGACCTTCGACTGTAGACACCGGAAAGAAAGGTAACTCCTGATAAGGAACATAAACGGCGTCCTTCACTTGATTGGCAAAATCACCTAATCCGGAACCTAGAATGATTCCTATTTGCGGGTTTCGATTCTCAAGTTTTTCACGAAGTCGGTCCGCTGCCGAACGCACTAGGTCATAGTAGTTCATTATCAGTCAGCCTCTGCTTAACAATCTGAGTCACGAGTCGCATAAACTTCGTTTTTACTTTCTCCCCCGTTGCCATAACTTCTTCATGCGATAAAGGTTGATCTAACATGCCTGCAGCCATATTGCTAATACAAGAGATTCCGAGCACCTCAATCCCCGCATGGCGCGCGGCAATAGTTTCAGGAACAGTGGACATTCCCACAGCATCCGCGCCAAGATGGCGCATCATGCGAATTTCAGCAGGTGTTTCATAGGAAGGGCCTAGCAATCCGAGGTAAACACCTTGTTGCAACTGGATGTTTTCTTGTGCGCCTACGTTAAGGGCTAAATCGCGTAGTCGTTTACTGTAAGCCTCCGACATGTCCGGAAAACGAACGCCCATCTGTGGGTTATTCGTTCCAATTAAAGGATTGCGAAACATAAAGTTGATATGATCTTGGATGACCATAAGATCACCCGGTGTGTAAGCAGCGTTGATTCCACCAGATGCATTCGTCACAATTAATGTTTTAATGCCCAAAAACTTCATTACCCGAACCGGGAAAGCAACAGTTTGCGCATCATACCCTTCATACATATGGAAGCGGCCTTTCATCACCAACACAGGAATCCCTTCCAAAGTACCGATAATGAGCTCACCTGCATGTCCTTCTACTGTAGAAACCGGGAAATTCGGTATGTGACGATATGGAATTGAAAGCGGCTGTTCGATTGCATTCGCCAGTTCACCTAGACCAGAACCTAAAATTAAAGCAATTTCAGGGCGTAACGCGGTCTTTTCTAAAATGTACGTACTAGCTTCTTTGATATTGGTTATGTTCATTTAACGCAACTCCTCTAAGAATGATGTTCCAACTTCTGGCATCGGAATGCCAAAATTTTGTGATACTGTAGCGCCAACATCTGCGAAAGTCGACCTTGTACCAAGAGAAACGCCGCCCTGTAACGACGGACTATACACAAGCAAGGGCACATATTCACGGGTGTGATCGGTACCAGGGTGTACGGGATCATTGCCGTGATCTGCAGTGATGATTAGCAAATCCGATTCAGTCAATGTATGTATCAAAGAAGGCATCGCGGCATCGAATTGCTCAAGAGCGGTAGCGTAACCTATTGGATCGCGACGGTGACCATAAAGCGAATCGAAATCAACCAAATTTGTAAAACAAAGTCCTCGAAAATGTTGTTTCATAACGTCGATTGATCGTAAAATGCCGTCCGCATTGCTTTGGGTTGGTATGGATTCGGATATTCCTTCCCCTGAGAAAATGTCGCCAATTTTCCCAATGCCGATCACATCCAAATTTGCGTCTCGAAGTTTGTTTAAAACTGTCGCATGTGGCGGTTTCACCGCAAAATCGTGACGATTCGATGTCCTCACAAATTCACCAGGTTTCCCTTTGTAAGGTCTTGCAATAACTCGGCCCACTGCATAGTCGCCACTCAAGAGTCTTCTTGCGACACGACAAGCTTCGTATAACTCCTCCAAAGGTATAAAATCTTCGTGTGCAGCAATCTGCATGACACTATCAGCAGATGTATAAACGATCCATGCTCCAGTGTTCGATTGTTCGACACCGTATTGATCAATAATTGCTGTGCCTGAAGCAGGAATATTGCCAATCACGCTTCGTCCGGTGCTTTGTTCAAGTGCATTGATGATTTCTCGAGGAAATCCATGCGGGAATGTACGGAATGGTACAGAAACGTTCAAACCCATTAGTTCCCAGTGTCCAGTCATCGTATCCTTGCCGACAGATTTTTCTGCCATTCGCCCGTAACAGGATAATGGCTTTGCAATCAGAGGTAGATTCGGAATTGGGACGATATTTCCTAGACCCATTGCACCTAATAAAGGCAATCGGATGGAAGGAACACGTTGTACAATATGTCCGAGTGTATTCGCTCCTTCATCACCAAATTCCCTTGCATCCGGGAGCGCTCCCACGCCTACACTGTCTAGCACAATCAGAAGAATGCGTTCAAACCGTTTCATTGGGATCACCACTTTCCAGTTCATTATTGCATTAAAAAAATATCGTTGCAAAAGACTTTCATTTATTTTTTGGCACGAGGATGAGTTTGGTTGTACACTTCTTGAATTCTTGTTTTCGCTACATGCGTGTAAATTTGAGTCGTCGAAATATCCGCATGACCCAACATTTCTTGCACAGAACGAAGGTCGGCACCCCCATCAAGCAAATGCGTTGCGAAAGAATGTCGTAACGTATGTGGTGTTATTTCTTTGTGAATCCCTGCATCCTGTGCGTACTTTTTAATCAATTTCCAAAAACCTTGTCTTGTCATACGCAGTCCCAAATGGTTTAAAAAAAGTGCTTCTTCTGTTTTTGAACGTTTCAACATCGTGTTTCGCGCAAAATCCATGTATTCTTTAAGAAAAATGATTGCCATTCTTCCTAACGGGATAATTCGTTCTTTTGATCCTTTGCCAGTCACTTTGACAAAACCCATACTTGTTTGTATGGCTCCCGTATTGAGTGAAAGCAACTCAGAGACTCTGACGCCTGTTGCGTACAACACCTCTAGCATTGCCCGATCACGCATACCTGATAACGTGCTCATATCCGGAGCAGCCAACAACTTGTTCATTTCTTGTATTGTAAGCACAGATGGTAATTTTTTGCTCGGTTTGGGAGTACCCATCGTCGCTGTCGGATTATGGGTTAATATTCGCTCTTCATTTAAAAAACGATAAAAGGTACGAATGGCCACAAGTCGACGGAATATCGTCGAGGATGATTTCCCATCATGTTTCAAATGGTTTAGAAAAGTTAATACGTGCATAGATGTCGATTGTTCAAGTGAATGAACGGCAGATTTTATGAGAAAATTGATATATGAACTGATATCATATTCATATGCCTCAATCGTATTGTTCGATAATCCTCTTTCAACCGCTAAATAATCGATAAACATCCGTAAATATGGTTTCATAGTTTAGGTTTCCCCTCTTTGTGCATCAAAAAACCGAAAGCGAACCGCCCTCGGTTGATTATGGACTTTATGAAGATACATGCGTAGGTTTTTCCTTGCATCGATGGCAAATTCCCTGAAAATCAAGTCGATGATCTAATACCGTAAATCGAAACTCTCGTTCCAAACGATCCTCTAGCATACCCAACCAGTCTTCCAAAATTTCATCCACTGCTCCACATTGAATACAAATTAAATGGTGATGATGATGATGCGTGCTGTCATTACGCAAATCGTATCTTGCTACACCATCACCAAAGTTCATCTTCTCAACCACATGAAGGTCACTTAATAATTCCAATGTCCGATAAACAGTAGCTAGTCCAATCTCAGGGGCTTTGTCTTTGACAAGCATAAAAACATCCTCGGCGCTGAGATGATCCTCTTCATTCTCTAAGAGCACTCGAACCGTCGCCTCACGTTGCGGGGTAAGCTTATACCCTTGTGACTGAAGTTGTTGTTTGATCTTTTCAATCCGCGACTCCAACTTCTGTCCCCCCTCGCTGCATACAATACGACTCTTGTCTACATTATAGGGGGCGCGACAATATCCGTCAAACACCTCCCAACAACATTGGAGTTACCCAACGTAACAATGCTGGGGAAACATACATCTCAAGGAGCGTAACAATAATCATCAAACCTACAAACATGAACGTGAGAGAAGTAAAATGGCCCAATGGTTTAGCAATTGTGCGCGAATGTTGAAACAATTTCGTCTGAATAAATAAAGCGCTGAAAGAGATGGCTGACACACTACAAATGATCATTGCCGGTACGATGACAAGATTCTGAGGTGCTACTGCGATAAACGCAATGACTAACCCTTTCCAAGCCCATTGCCCGGAAAGGAACCCTATCGTGAAGCCTAGAAGCAGCCCTTTAAGAAAGTTTAGCAACAAAATTAACGGTGCACCCGCGATGGATAACCCCAACAACCAAATAAACAACAACCATCTCACATGAGACCACAACGTATCCGCGAAGGATGAAGTTTCAACAGGAACTTGATTCGCAGAAACTTCATCTGCCGAATGGAAGAATGAATTTACATATTGCCCTACTTCTTGTTTTTGTTGCATCGTGAGCGCATTCACAATCAGGGCTCCAAAAACGATGCCCATGAGGAACAAAATACACACAAATAGATAAATCGGCATGACTTCCTTCGAATACATGCGGTAAGTATGCAACATAAACAAGGTTCCCCTTCACACCATATTCAAATGGGTTGTACTTCAATACATATGAATATTGCGGGAAAACTATGTTTCATTCCGTTGTTATATGCCCCATTTACCTTGCAAATGACTCAGTCTCCAAGCATATATAGCAAGTAGAGTTTTAGCATCACAAATACGCCCTTCAGCAATATAAACTGTCGCTTGTTCCAATGAAATACATTCGCAATGTAGAAATTCATCCTCATCAGGGGATGCTGCGCCAGGCACTAGATCTTCGGCTACGAAAATATGAATTACTTCATCCGCAAATCCTGGAGATGTTGCCATCGAATGTAAATACGTAAGTTTCCCACAACGGTAACCTGTCTCTTCCTGTAATTCCCTTCGAGCTGCAATGTCTAGCGGTTCCTGACCATCTAATTTACCCGCAGGGATTTCTACTTGGAGACGTTCTAGAGGTTTGCGGTATTGTTCCACAACGACCAATTTATCATTTATGATGGGTATTATTGCAACAGCGCCAGGATGTTTCACAATTTCCCGGGTTGCAGTGTCTCCGTTGGGTAACTGCACTTCATCAACTTGCAGTGAGATCACTTTCCCTGCAAAAATTTCTTTTGTAGTGAGCGTGTTTTCTATAAGCTTATTGATCTGCACCTTGGCAATCTCCTTACAGGCCATTAAACATTATTTCTTTACATTTGTGGACTGTTGAATGATGGCAACGACAACGCGGGCCGTATCTGACATGTCTTGTAATTTGATTTGTTCTTTTGTCGTATGAATGTGTTCATAACCGATGGCTA
>JBILCM010000158.1:0-2763 GCA_044353165.1 Paenibacillus sp. | reverse complement strand
TAGATCATCAAGGGCAAGGGGAGTTTAGTGTGGGGATTCGCTCGGCTTTGTTGCAAGGGAATGAGGCTTATCTCTATGCGGGCTGCGGAATCGTGAAAGCATCCGACCCGCTGAACGAGTACAAGGAGACGCAAATCAAATTCAGAACGATGTTATCTGTACTAGGAGGAGAATGGCATGGTGACGAATGATGCCTTAACGCCGTTCGTCGTTGCATTCGTGGACGAACTTCGGTCGCAAGGCGTTGTCCATATGGTCATTAGTCCGGGGTCTCGATCCACACCGTTAGCGATGGCCGCCGCTGATCATCCGGAATTGAACGCTTGGGTTCATCTGGATGAGCGCGCGGCCGCATTCTTTGCTTTAGGCATCGCCAAGGCATCGATGCGACCCGTCGCGTTGCTATGCACCTCTGGTACCGCGGCGGCGAACTATTTTCCCGCGATCATCGAGGCCAAATACGCACGAATCCCATTGATCGTGCTCACCGCAGATCGGCCGCATGAACTGCGGGAGGTAGGTGCTCCGCAAGCGATCGATCAACTACACCTGTATGGTAACCAAGTCCGATGGTTTCATGAGATGCCGCTTCCGGATCCAGAACCTGAGACGGTGCGCCATGTGCGCATGGTGGCCCGAAGGTCAGTTCACCATGCAATGACGGAACCCAAAGGTGCGGTCCACATCAATTTCCCGTTCCGCGAACCATTGGTGCCGCAGTTGAACGAAAAATTATGGTCCAACGTTCGTGCCGAGCGTCTGTCACCCCACTACGACTCCATTAGAACAATTGATGATGCCAGTATGCAACAGCTTGCACAACAAGTCCGTACGTTACCCAACGGCTTAATCCTCTGCGGTCCGATGCACGGGCACGACCATGGCGCGCCCATCATCGCCTTGGCAGAACGCTTGGGGTACCCTGTGTTCGCTGATCCCTTATCACAGTTGAGAGGGCGTTACTCCCACCACCCGCAAGTCATTGAATGCTACGATATCCTTCTGAAACATGAAGACTTTAAGCACAAGGCAGTTCCCCAAGTGATCATTCGTTTTGGCGCAATGCCCGTCTCGAAGCCGCTGTATCAATGGTTGAAAGCGAACAAAGACATCAAGCAGATCGTGGTGGATGAAGGTGCGCAGTGGCGTGATCCGACCTTGCTTGCGGATCATATGGTTGCTGCGGATGCTTCACAATTTTGTCAACAACTTCGGCAAAGCTTAGCCGAGGATGATGCTCCCAAAACAGCTGCGACGCCCGATTGGATCGAACGATGGAGAACATGCGATGATGCCGTGAAGCAAGTCGTGCTGAGCGAGACGTTGCGAGTCGAAGATGAAGGACATGTGTTTTTGGCCATTCGCGACCGATTACCGCCAGACACCGGCTTATTCGTAGGAAATAGTATGGCGATTCGCGATTGTGAGACGTATTTTGTCTCTCCGTCAGCTCAAGATGTTGCAATCTATTGCAATCGGGGTGCAAATGGGATCGATGGTGTGATCTCTAGCGCTTTAGGCACTTCACTTGCCCACCAGCATAACGTGCTCATCCTAGGTGATTTGTCTGCGCTGCACGATATGAATGCGTTGTTACTCGCCAGGACGTATCAGCTCTCGATGGTGATTATTATTGTCAATAATGATGGCGGTGGGATCTTCTCTTTCTTGCCTCAGGCGCAACATCCCAAACACTATGAATCTTTGTTTGGGACGCCTCACGGTCTGCAATTCAACGCCATGGCTGCGATGTACGGCGCGGTGTATCAACAGATCCCATCGATCGCTCTGTTGCAAGAAGCCGTCACGCAAGGACTGAATCACGGCGGGGTCCATCTGCTTGAGCTGACAACCCAACGGGAGCCGAACGTGTGGAGTCGGCGGGCTTTGACACAACGGGCGCACCAAGCGATCAGCAACAACGTGAGTGAGGGATGACAAGATGTTCATTCATATTCATGGTGTGAACTATTATGTGGAGATGCGCGGGACAGGCAAACCCCTCGTGTTGCTGCATGGCTTCACAGGTTCTTCGCAGATTTGGCAAGATTGCCTACACGCATTGTCCGACACGTACCAATTGATTGCGATCGACCTGCTTGGCCATGGGCAGACACAGTGTCCCCCGGAAGCAGAACGGTATCAGATGCAACATCAAGTGAACGATCTGCACCAGTTGACACATGAGCTGGGTCTAGATAAGTTTGTATTGTTAGGTTATTCTATGGGTGGCAGGATTGCTTTATCGTATGCGATGCACCATCCCGAAACCGTCAAAGCGTTGATTCTGGAGAGCAGTTCCCCAGGGATTGCGGAGATTTCACAAAGAGAAGAACGGTATCGCCAAGACACCGAACTCGCAGAGCGAATTCTCGAACACGGTGTGGAACGTTTTGTGAATGAATGGGAAAAATTGCCATTGTTTCAGACACAATACGGGTTGCCAAGCGATGTTGTGCACAAGCAACGTGAGATCCGCCTTCACCATACGAAGCAAGGTTTAGCCCATGCGCTGAAGGGTGCGAGTGTAGGCCGTCAGCCTTCCTGGTGGGAGCACCTCACGAAGTTCCATATGCCTACTTTGTTGATCTTCGGTGAGCTCGATGCGAAGTTCATGCAGATAAATACATTGATGGCACAGCAGTTGCCGCTATGCGAATACCGACAAATCACCCGTTCGGGACATACTCCGCACCTCGAGAATCCAACCGAGTTCCAATCGTGTGTGAGGACGTTTCTTGAAACACTTAATTGATTGAGGAG
>JBILCM010000003.1:0-77781 GCA_044353165.1 Paenibacillus sp. | reverse complement strand
ATGCAGGAGATTCCTCTCCCCCTCGTAAGAAGCAATCAAGTCGGTATCGTCATCGTTGCATTGTTGGCGATCTTTCTCCAATGGCCTTGGCTCATAATGACGCTGTGGCTCATTCAATTGCTCGGGCTTCTATTCGGTCTACGTTTCAACGCATTCGTCGCCCTTGCGCGCCCATGGCTTCGAACCCAAGACAGCGATACGCAGCATGTTGAGCTTGCACGATTTAACAACATACTGGCGCTTATTTTCCTAACAGCATCAATGATCGCGTTGGCTTTCCAAAACTTTATCGTAGCGTATGTATTTGTAGGTATGTTGGCTTGCGCTGCGTTCTTAGCGATTTGTGGCTTCTGTATTGGATGCTTGATCTATTTTCAATTGAAGCAGCGACTTCACCGCTTCCGTTAACAGGTTACAGCTCAAAGGAACTTTTCAGCGACACAACGCGATTAAACGCCGGTATTGTTGCTGTTGAAGTCTTCGAATCAACGTGGAAATATCCATGGCGGAATAACTGATACCAGCTTTGCCCTGGAATCGCCTCGGTGTTCGGTTCGACAAACCCTTGCTGTGTGACCAACGATTGCGGATTGATGCGGCTAAGGAAAGACTTGTCCCCTCCCGCGCTGCCGGGCGTGCGTTCTTGATCCAAGATCGCTTGCCCTTCATCCAGCAAAACTTCCTCTTCGCCTGCTTCATCGAACATTAGCGGCTCATACAAGCGAAATTGTGCAGGAACAGCATGGCTCGCTTCCACCCAATGGATCGTGCCTTTCACTTTACGTCCCGTAAATCCGCTACCGCTGCGCGTCTGTGGATCATAACTGCAATGCAATTCCACCACACGCCCCTCAGCGTCCTTCACGACCGATTCGCACTTAATGAAATAAGCATGCTTCAGCCGCACTTCTTGTCCCACAAATAAACGATGATATTTGGGTGGGGGATTCTCCATAAAATCATCTTGTTCAATGTAAATTTCGCGTGAGAACGGGATCTGCCGCATGCCCATCTCCGGATTCTCCGGATTGATCTCCGCATCTAGCATTTCCACTTGCCCTTCGGGGTAATTGGTGATGATCACTTTCAGCGGATCCAAGATGGCCATCGTGCGCGGCGCCTTCAACTTCAAATCTTCCCGGATGTAATGTTCAAGCATGCGTCCGTCTGCCACGCCGCTGCCCTTGGAGATTCCGGTTTCACGAATGAACGCTTGGATTGACTCCGGCGTATACCCAAGGCGGCGCAATCCCGATATTGTCGGCATACGCGGGTCATCCCAACCATCCACGACACGCTCGTCGACCAATAGCTTCAGCTTGCGTTTGCTCATGACTGCATTCGTCAAGTTCAATCGACCAAATTCATATTGCCTAGGCACCCATGGCATCTCGCATTCGCGAATCACCCAATCATAGAAGGGCCGCTGGTCTTCAAACTCTAGTGTGCACAGGGAGTGCGAAATACCCTCTATCGCATCCTCCAACGGATGCGCATAGGCATACATCGGATAAATACACCACGCATCCCCTGTGTTGTGATGCGTGGCGTGCGCAATCCGATAGATGACCGGGTCCCGCATGTTGATATTCGGGGAACCCATGTCAATCTTAGCACGCAGCACCTTCTCACCGTTGCCGAATTCCCCCGCACGCATGCGTGTGAACAAGTCCAAGTTTTCTGCTACGCTGCGATTCCGATACAGGCTGTCTTGGCCGGGTTGATTGAGTGTGCCGCGGGTGAGGCGGATTTGCTCCGCGGTCTGGTCATCAACGAAAGCAAGTCCCTTCTCGATGAGCAGAATAGCCCGTCGATACATCTCCTCAAAATAATCGGATGCAAAAAACAAGCCGTCCCACTGATACCCGAGCCACTGCACATCCCGCTTGATCGCTTCCACATATTCCGTGTCTTCCTTCAAGGGGTTCGTGTCGTCGAACCGTAAATTCGTCCGCCCGCCAAACTCATCGGCCAACTCAAAGTTAAGCACGATCGAGCGTGCATGCCCGATATGGAGATACCCGTTGGGTTCAGGCGGAAAGCGGGTAACGACTTCTTTCACCCGCCCGGCGTGGACATCTTCTTTCACGATCGTTTTAATAAAGTGAGATTCTACCAAGCGTGATCCCATCCTTCAATTCGGTCATTTTTCGTAAATCGTACCATAAACTCATCCCAAAAGGAAAATCCCCCGCCCCCTCCTTACCCTTGCACATGCAGTCATCTTCGCTTACGATGAAAGATATCTTAAGGAGGTTTTCATCATGGAAAAACAAATCGCCCAAAATTACGCAACGCACCGACGAATGTATCCGATTCAACATTATGTGCTCGCTCCGATCGGCATCATTACATTCATTATTTCCGTGTTTTACACCATTGAAGCCCTATCGAATCAACCGTTCAGCTGGCTACCGGTTTTGGTTTTATCGCTTGCTTTTCAAGTATTGCTTGTGGGATTTATCGCCAGACGCAACGGATTGGTCGCACAGGACCGCGCCATTCGCGCCGAAGAACAACTCCGACACTATGTATTAACAAACCAACGGCTAGACTCCCGACTGTCCATACACCAGATCGTCGCGCTGCGGTTTGCTTCCGATGAGCAATTCCCTGCACTTGCTAGCCAAGCCGCCTCCCAAGGGATGAAACCCAATGAGATCAAGAAAGCTATTCGTCAGTGGCGTCCGGATCACCACCGCGTGTAACAAAACACAGCCTTCGTTGAGCGAACGTTAACGAAGGCTGTTCCACATTTTCATAACATCGATACTACGACCCCGGAACTACAAGTTCCTCTAACCGACGGAACGCATACCCTTGGCTCCGCGCGTGATCAATAATGCGTCCCATCGCCTCGGCATTGTCTTTGGACACGGAATGAAGCAGAATGATGGCCCCTGGATGAAGTTGACTCGATACGTTGCGGAAGGCGTACTCGGCGCCTTTCTGTCGATTCGTCTCCCAATCCTTATACGCGATCGACCAGAACACATTGATGTATCCGTGGTTTCGGCTAACCTGCAGCGTCCTTTTGTCAAAGATGCCCCGCGGCGGTCGGAGGAATATCATCTCCTGCTGACCCGTTACATTTTGTATCCCCATTCTTACCCGATCGAGTTCGTTACGGATCTGTTCATCCGATAGCGTGGTCAAATCCGGATGGCTCCAGGAGTGGTTTCCGATCGTGTGTCCTTCGCGCACCATCCGCTTGATGAGTTCCGGCTGGTCCTGAATATATTGTCCCGTCACGAAGAAGACAGCAGGAACGTTCTTTGCCTTCAACACATCCAAGATATCGTCCGTATACCCGTTCTCATACCCGTTGTCGAACGTCAAGTAGAGCGCTTTACGGGAATTATCCCCTTGGAAGATGGCATCATTCGCCTCCAGAATCGATTTGAACCCTTCCTGATCGATGGATGCGGGCATGCCGTTCTTACTCTTCTTGAAGCCAAAATGGTACGGTTGCTGCTGCATAAGTGTCGAAGAGGTAGGTTGCGGTGTCATTAATGAAACGATACCGATGATCATGGCTGTGATTAGCACAACGAGTTGACCCGTTCGCCGTCGCATACAAAAAACCTCCTTCAGGGTGCGTAATGCACCTGTTGGAGGTAATGTGCCACAATCATGGAACGATTATGCCCTGAGATTATGCCGAGGTGTCCTTGTTCTTAGATGTTCTGCCCCAAGGTGTGCCTAGATAAGGCAATGCCCATCGATCCTGACCGTACCAACCGGCATTCTTCCAAGCAAGCACAAGCCATGTGGCCAAGATGAACAGCAGGGGATTCGTGCTTAGCGTCCCTGCAAACAGGAAACTGACATTCATGATACTTCCGAAGAAGGCTGCAACACCCGTCAACAACCCTACAATAAGACCGATACCGACCAACAATTCCCCATATGCCACCAAATAGGAGAATGCCTTGGCATTGGGCAACGCGACATTTTCCAAGAATGCCCCGTACCAACCTGTGACATCTTTCCCCTCTTCCGCTTTGGCTAGAGCTCCTTTAATAAAACCTTCCACTGCTTTTCCCGCGTTGTCCCCAACCCAAGCATCCGCATTGACTTTCTTCCAACCTGCTTTAATCCATGCGTATCCTAGATATAATCTAATGATGAGCCAAATCCAAGACGACGCGACGCTGTTAAACAAATAACGCGATACAGGGTTTTCCGGAACAAGAATCGGTTCGTTTTTCGATTGAATGGGTTGGGTTGACATAAACACACCTCTTTCAATTCTGAAGTTAAAAAAATCACACCCATGGCTCGGCTTGATGTTTCCACAAACGATAATACTGGCCTTGTCTGTGCAACAATTCATGGTGCGTGCCTCGCTCCACAACTTTGCCTTGCACCAATGTCAAAATTTCATCCATGTTTTCTAGCCCATGGATGCGGTGCGTGATCCAGATGATCGACCGTTGGGCCAGTTCCGTTGCAAGCATATGCATGAATGCTTGTTCTGTTAAGGAATCGAGTCCGGCTGTAGGTTCGTCGAAGATGAGAATCGAGTTCGGCCGCAGTAGCGCTCTGGCTAACGCCAGTCGTTGCCGTTCCCCGCCCGACAGACGAGCCCCTTTCTCACCGATGACCGTATGAATCCCGTCGGCCATATTGTCGATCGTCGAAGTGAGTTGGGCGGCTTGCAAGGCCGCGTGAATCTCTTGCAATGTCGCATCCGGTTTAGCCATGCGCAAGTTGTCAAGGATGGTTGCATGGAACAAATATGGGTTTTGCGATACAACAGCGTAATGCTCCCGAACGAACGATTCGGGGAGATTTTTTGTTTCCTTACCTTCAATCCATATTTTACCGTTATCGTAGGGTCGCAAGCCGAGCAAAACATGGACCAATGTGCTCTTGCCCGCTCCACTCTCTCCTACGATAGCGAGATGTTTGCCGGGTGTTAAGGCGAAGCGAATATCATGGAGGACAAGGGCACGCTTTCCGTAGCCGAATTGCAACCCTTCAACGACAAGTGTAGGTAAGGATAAGCATTCTGAGGTGAGGCTATCCTCGGGGTAGCGTTCCTCACCCTCCGCTGGTAATTCCAGAGGTGTTCCTGTTCCTGCCGTCTGCAACAGTCGTTGCCCAGCCGCAATCGTCTGCCCCATCTGTTGGAATGCGGCAGGCAGCGGTGCAATCGCTTCAAAACAAGCCAATGCCACAAGCACAAGCGTCGGAATCGCAACCGCCTCGAGGCGTCCTTGAGAAACCGCAATAACGGCATACCCCAGAATGAGCCACATGGTTATATTCGCCATACCTAACATCAGACCACTGGAGCTACCGAACACTACATTTTGTCGACCTCGGATGGCATCGAGCTTCGCTTGTGTCTGATCGAACCGGTCGATCCTCTCTTGATCCCGTCCATACGCGATCAAATCCTGCATGCCGGAGATGAGTTCCTCGGATTGCGTATACAACGTTGCGCGTGTCCGTACGTCTTCCTCGCCCGACGATCGGCCAAGGCGATGATTTAACCAAGGCATGCCTAATCCTGTGATAAACATCATGCCTGTGAGAATGAGTGCTAGCACAACGTCGTACCAGGCAAAAAAGACAAACCCTAAACATGCAATACTTACCGCGATCATCGGCGGAGCCAACACGCGCAAATATAAATTTTGAATTTGCTCAATGTCACTGACTGCGGAACCGAGCACATCCGCACTGCGCTTCGTTTCCAGTAACTTGATCGCTTGCGGTTCGATCTGGCCGTAGAACCAGACGCGGATACGCGAGAGCACGCGGAACGTCAAATCATGGGATGCCAGTCTTTCCAGATAGCGAAACACAGCACGAGACAAACCGAAGAAACGAACGGCAACAATCGGCACCCATAAGAGCAACACGGTTTCAGGCCTGAGCGCAGCCGATGCGATTAAATAACCAGAGCTACCCATCAGTCCAATATTGGCAGCGATCGCTAGGAAACCAAGACTGACCGCGAGCACCACACGCCAACGGAAAGGCTCAACAAATTGGAGTAAGCTTCTCATCACATTCATCCCGCGATCATCTCCCGCTCCCGTTGTTGAACCGTGAAATTCACCTTGGCATCGTAAGCGTGCACCAACTGCGCATACAAACCTTGTTGTTGTAATAATTGCTCTTTGCTTCCCATCTCGATCATCTTCCCGTGTTGGATCACAATGATTTTCTGTGCCAGTTGCGCCAATCCTAAGCGATGGGTCACAAGGACAAGTGTGCGCCGTTGTTGAGGCAACATCTGCAGCAATGCTTGATGGACCGCAGCCTCTGTCTCCATATCCAATTGAGCGGTCGGTTCGTCCAGCAATAAGATGGGTGCAGGCTTGAGATACGCTCTTGCCAGCACAATGCGGCTGACCTGACCGCCGCTGAGTGTCACCGACTCGCCAAGCCGAGTTTCATATTGTTCAGGCAACGCCTCGATAAAAGCTTGCGCTTGTGCTGACGCGGCCGCGGCTTGCACCGCTTCAGCGGCAGTTGCGGGATGACCGAGCCTGATATTGTCTGCGATGGTCCCCTGAAATAGGTGCGCATGTTGCGGGACAGCAGCAAGCTGTGCGCGCCACCAACGCAAGGAGATGCGGCTCATCTCGACTCCATTCACGTAAATTTCGCCAACCGTCGGACGCACAAAGCCAAGCATGAGCGCGAGGATCGTACTTTTGCCCGCACCGCTCGGTCCAAGCAAAGCCACATGCTCGCCTGGCTCAATCGTGAAGGTTAGCTCCAAGACGGTCGGCTTGGATTCCCCGGGATACGTAAACCCCACGTTGTTGAACGTGATGCGATATCCTCCATGCAACGCTGCGGGCTGCTCTCCCGCGGGTTGATCCGGCCAACCGAGCGGTACCGTATCCAGAATGCGGAAGATCCGCTCCGCCGCGACCACACCATTCGTGCCCGCATGAAATTGGGTGCCCAGCGCCCTAACCGGCAAATAAAACTCAGGTGCTAACAATAAAACAAGGAAGGCCCGTTCAAAATCGATATCACCAGAAATGAGCCGCAATCCTAGAAACACCGCTATCAACGCTGTGCTAATTGTTGTGAACAATTCCATCACGAAGGCTGACAAGAACGCAATGCGCAGCGTTCCCATCGTCGTTCGCCGATGCTGCTCGCTCATGCGTGCGATGATCGCCCATTGCGCTTGGCTGCGATTGAATATTTTTAACGTGACCAAACCTCTGACGACATCCAAGAAATGACCGCTTAATATACTTAGCATACGCCATTGACGTTCCGTCACCGCTTTGGCTGTCTTCCCAATTAAAATCATAAACAGAATGAGCAGCGGGAACGTCCCCGCGAGGATGAGCGCTGTCACGACATCGACCCCTGCAACCAAAGCCAACACAGCCATTGGCAACAGCATCGACAACGCCATCTGCGGCACATACTTCGCCACATAGATTTCCAGCTGTTCAATTCCTTCATATACGGTGTTTACCAATTCGCCTGTACGCTCTCGCTGCACATACGCAGGACCCAACGACCGAAGATGACGAACAAGTTTCCTGCGCAATTCCCCTTTTAGTCGAAGCGCCATCTGGGCTGACACCGTCTCGAAAGCAGCATGGACGACCATTCGAAGCGCAATCCAGCCTGCCAAAACCAGCAAGAGCGGTGTCAATGCGTTGAAATTCATCCGACCTAGGAACGCCCCATTCACGATTTCGGCCAAATAGACGGCCTGCACAATGATGAGAATGCCTCCTATGAATCCGAGACTGATGCTTAGCACTAAAAACCATACCGCCCTGGGTTGATGTTGGAACAATCTGCGAATCATCTTAATAATCCAGGTGATCCGTAACGGTCACCCGTTTACGGAAGATCCAATACGTCCATGCTTGGTAAGCCAGAACAAAAGGCACAACCGTCAAAGCGACAATCGTCATTACTTTCAACGTGTACGGGCTCGATGCTGCATTATAGATCGTCAAGCTCCATTCCGGATTAAGCGAGCTGATCATCACTCGCGGGAACAAGGACATAAATACGGTGACCGTCGACAATGCAATCGTAATGCCCGTCATCACGAATGCCCAACCCTCTTTCTTTGCTTGTAAGAAAAAGCGCACGGAGACAAGCGCCATCCCCGCTATAAGCGGGATCGCACCCGGGTTGATGCCTCGTTGTGTGAACATATCTGTCTGCAAGTAACTCAGCACGATAAATCCAAACATGACTATCGTTGTCCACACCCCGAGCTTCATCGCCATGGCTCTGGCGCGATCACGTAATTCTCCTTCTGTCTTCAAGGATAGAAACAATGCGCCGTGCAACAGGAACAACAACACGATACTGACGCCTGCCATGATGGAATAGACGTGAATTAAATCCCAGAATGTCCCCACGTAATTCATCTGCGCATCGATCGGGACCCCTTTCATTAAGTTTGCCAAGGCGATACCCCACAACAAGGGAGGCAAGAAACTCCCGACAAAGATGATCCAATCCCACGTGGAGCGCCATCGCGGGTCTTCCACTTTACTGCGAAACTCGAACGCAACCCCGCGACCAATGAGTGCCAGTAACATCAGGAAAAGCGCCATATAGAAGCCGCTGAATAATGTCGCATACCAATGCGGGAACGCCGCGAACATCGCACCGCCAGCGGTAATAAACCAGACTTCATTCCCATCCCAGAACGGACCGATCGTATTAATCACGACACGACGCTCCTGATCGGATCGACCTAAGAACGGCATCAGCATGCCCACCCCAAAATCAAACCCTTCCAAGAAGAAAAATCCGACAAATAAGACAGCGACCAATATAAACCACAACACCTCTAATTCGATCATCGTTCTCGCCTCACTTCCCCGTTCATGAGTAATTACAATACAACTTGAGGTAATTCCTGTGCTGGACGGACATCTGTTGTGTGAGAAGATGTTACATGCATGTCTGGACCTTGGCGGATCGTCCGCACAAACAAGAAGACCAAGACGGCCGCAATTGCGCCATAGACGACAGTAAACCCAATCAATGACGTCAACACCATTCCAGCGGATACGGTAGGCGATACCCCGTCTGCTGTGCGCTGCAATCCAAACACAATCCACGGTTGTCGCCCGACTTCACGCATGATCCATCCCATCGTATTGGCGATATAAGGAAGTGCAATCGCCCACACCATCACTTTCAAGTACAGATTGTAATTTAAAAGTTTGTGACGAATGACTGCGATGACACCAAAGAGACTCAGTAAAATCATAAGCACACCGGCAAATACCATCAGTCGGAAGCTCCAGAAAGTCGTTCGAACAGGCGGAATATAATTGCCTGGACCATATTTTGCCTCGTATTCCGCTTGAAGTTGGTTCATCCCGGGCACACTTCCTTCAAATTTGTTGTAGGCGAGTAAACTTAAAGCTCCCGGAATATCCAGCTGCAACGTATTCTTCTTTCCCTCTGAATCAATGAAGGCCAGCATCGTCCAAGGCGCTTGCTCCGAACTCGTCTCCCATAACGCTTCGGATGCTGCCAACTTCATCGGTTGCTTGCGCACCAAATATTGCGCTTGGTCGTGCCCGACGACCGCAACAAGAAAACTAGAAACCAACGCAATGACAATCGCAATGTTGAAAGATGGTTTAAAAACGTCCATCTGTTGCTTCCGAATCAATTTATACGCACTGACGCCAGCGACGAACATCGATCCGGTGGCGAGTGCCGATAAAATCACGTGGGGGAACGTCACCCACAATTGTTCCGTGGTGATAAGCGCGAAGAAATCCACCATCTCCGCACGGCCATTGCGAAGCACAAATCCCGTCGGTTCCTGCATGAAAGAATTCGCTGTCAAGATCCAGAAAGCCGACATGATCGTACCTGCACTGACAAGCCAGATCGATGCAAGGTGAAGTTTCTTGGGCAATCGGTCCCATCCAAAAATCCAAATCCCGATAAACACCGATTCAATAAAAAACGCCACCAATGCTTCGACCGCGAGCGGCCCGCCAAAAATATCCCCCACATACCGCGAATAATTGGACCAATTCATGCCGAACTGAAATTCCTGCATGATTCCCGTCACGACACCCACAGCGAAATTCAGCAGAAACAGTTTCCCCCAGAATTGCGCCATTCTCCGATACACTTCATCTTGCTTCACCACATAGAACGTCTGCATCAGCGCGATCGTAAACACCAATCCGATCGACAACGGTACAAACAGAAAATGATAAATCGTGGTTACCGCAAACTGCAGTCGAGCCAATTCCAATGCATCCATACGAGCCATCTCCTTTCAATACCTCCTATTTTAGAAAACCGAGCAAATCGAAAGTATGAGAAATCTCACACCCGCACAAAAAAAACGCCTTGCGGCGTATTCATTGTCAATACATTATCGATTGTCTATTTTCTCAGGATAGAGATCATG
Source organism: Paenibacillus sp. (assembly GCA_044353165.1). Classification (GTDB taxonomy): domain Bacteria; phylum Bacillota; class Bacilli; order Paenibacillales; family YIM-B00363; genus JBILCM01. The sequence goes on along the minus strand of JBILCM010000003.1, from coordinate 67,376 downwards.
GTTCGTTAACCGATACTCAGCCATCTCGGCGTATTTCGTGCCGGGCTGACCCCAGTTGCAATACGGATCGATCGAGATGCCTCCGCGTGGCGTGAATTTTCCCCACACTTCAATATATCGAGGCGACATAAGTTTGATGAGATCATCCATGATGATATTCACACAATCCTCATGAAACCCGCCATGATTGCGGAAGCTAAACAAATACAGTTTCAGTGATTTGCTCTCCACCATCAACACATCGGGAATGTATGCAATATAAATGGTTGCGAAATCCGGTTGCCCCGTAATCGGACACAAACTTGTAAACTCGGGACAATTGAATTTCACCCAATAATCGCGCCCTTGATGTTTGTTGTCGAACGTCTCCAGAATGTCCGGTGTATAGGCAAAGGTGTAATGGTTTTGCTGGTTGCCAAGCAGGGTAAGCCCCGGTATTTGTTCATGACCTTGGGATTGCATAAGTCAACACTCCTCTCCTTAAACGCCTCGTTTATTTCCCCAGATCCACGTATGCAGCTGAGGCAACACACGCACCCGATTCAATTCATTCGAGGCCATCACTGCCTCGATCAATGTCTCATAACGTTCCTTCAATCGATCAGCCAACTTCGCCCCATCCGATTCTAACACATCGTCATTGCCGGCTTGCAGGAACATCGGCACTTCTGGATACCGTTGATGCACCATCGTGGCATACGTTAGATCAGTGTCATCAAACACAACCACTTTCAAGCAAAAATGTCGGCGGTGTTCCGACAGCTTGTGGACGATCATATCGAGCATCTCCCAATCCGTCGACATGCGCGAACTGGGCGGTTTGGGGGACAGGGTTAACTCATCAATCAACAAGAACCAATCTTGCCACACACTGCCCTGTGTCTCCAAAGCAACTGTGATGTCCTCGTCATGGAGCGGTTCGATCAACGTGTGCAATGATTTTAGCAAAGCGGGATTCCCGCCGGATATTGTCACGTGTGAGAATCGATCATGTCCCTTAGACCGAAGCTCACCGAGGATCTCCTCCGCCGTCAGCATCCGAATCTCCTCTTTGGCCGTACCGTTCCAAGTGAATGCAGAATCACACCACACACAGCTGTAATCGCACCCCGCTGTGCGCACGAACATCGTCTTCTGTCCGATCACCATGCCTTCGCCTTGCACCGTCGGACCGAAAATTTCCATCACAGGAAAGCGGATTGGCGTCATGGCAACCTCGTGAACGACGATGACAAATCAGGACGATATATGACATAACTGGTCGGCGTCTCCCGCAAGAACACTTGCGCACACAGCGGTCGATTCACCGTCTCATCAAGGAACCCCTGCACGATCTCCCAAATGGTGCGCGCCATATTCTCAGTCGTCGGAAATCGCGTGGGATCGTCATCATTGAACCACGGCGCTTGCTCGTTGAGTAGCGAATGGTCGAAGCGCCCATGAATGAGCTTCTTGATGTCCGCGAAATTCACGAGAAACCCGTTATCGTCCAATGCGTTCCCTACAATCGTAATATTCGCAAAGTACGTATGCCCGTGCACACGGGCACATACGCCTGCCGTGTCCGTCGGGATGTAGTGCGCAGCGGCGAACTGCAAGTCCTTGTTTAATTCATAGCGGTAGGGATGCGAAGGGGAAGGGTACATTTGTTGGATCATAGCGTCCTGCCCTCCCTTTTGGCAGATTCATATTCTTGAAGTCCTCTCGCTCGGAGCAAGCATGCTGGGCATGTCCCACAACCGTCAGCGATCAACCCTTCGTAACACGTTAATGTCCGTTGGCGCACAAAGAATAGCGCACCCAACTGATCGGCGAGCTGCCACGTCTGCGCTTTCGTCATCCACATGAGCGGCGTCTCAATGACAAACTCGTAATCCATCGCGAGATTCAAGGTCACATTCAGCGATTTAATGAAGATGTCCCGGCAATCGGGATACCCGCTGAAATCCGTCTGACATACCCCGGTAACGATGTGCTGCATTCCAGCCTGCTTCGCAAGTACAGCGGCAAAAGATAGGAAGAGCAAATTGCGGCCATCCACGAACGTGGTGGGAAGTTCGCCTTCTTTATGCTCGATCGCGATCTCTGAACGCGTCAAAGCGCTTGGCGCCAGCTGGTGCAGCAGCGACAAATCGAGAATGCGGTGGGGCACATGCCATTCTCGCGCGATTTCGCTGGCGCAATCGAGTTCTTGCTTATGCCGTTGGCCGTAATGAAACGTGACGGCTTCAACGTGGTCGAACTGCCGGATCGCCCACAGCAGGCACGTCGTGCTGTCCTGTCCGCCGCTAAATACAACCAACGCATGCTTCTTCTTGCTCATGGTTATTGTGCTCCTAACAAAAAAACGATCACCAAGGAGGTGTCGTTTCCTTAGTTTTTTATAGAGGGTTTGGCTATAACCTCTCCCAGACTCCCCCATAGGTTGTCCGGATTTATATATTCCATCTATTCAAATATTATCTGATTCCCGCGCTTTTGTCACCCCTTAAGCAAACTGCCAGCAACTTAAGCTTAACGTTCCGTATTGGTAACTGCGATGCAGTAAGGTAGCCTTACGTTGGTTGTCCCCCGCACCCATGGCTAGAAATAAGGGTACAAAATGTTCATTGGTCGGCACAGCTTCCTTAGCATAAGGCGCTTCTGTGTGATATTGAAACAGCGCTGGAAGATCCCAACGGACTAGCTTTTCTTCAAGCCACGTGTCGAAGGAAAGCGCCCAATCTTCCACTTGTTCCGCCCGCCAGTTCACTCTTCGCAAATTGTGTACAGTGCCACCGCTGCCAATAATAAGCACATCTTGTTCCTTTAACTTTGACAACGCTTGGCCAATGCGATACTGCTGCTCGTTCGTCAAATGTCGGTTCACCGATAATGCGATAACCGGAATGTCAGCTTGGGGATAGAGTAACTTCAACACAGCCCAAGCCCCATGATCCAAGCCGCGATGTGGGTCCAATACACAAGGAATATCATGCGCGGCGAATAAACTTTGGATTTGCTGACGGATGGACACATCCCCGCGTGCAGGATATATCATCTGATACAGTTCATCTTGGAAGCCCGAAAAATCATAAATCGTGTCATAATTCCCCTCAGCGGCACTAATCGACTGGATCGGATGTTCCCAATGCGCCGAAAAAAGCACAATCGCTCTCGGCTGGGGGATCGTAGTCGAGAATGCCTTCAACATGTCTGTATACGCATTCTGCTCTAGTGCGATGGATGGGGCCCCGTGTGCAAAAAAATACGACGGCATCAAGGGTGATTTCATTCCTTTCCTTGGGAAAGTGTGGCGCGCACCTTCGGTGCGACTTCGGTACCGAGCAGTTCTATAGCACGCATGACTTCGGCGTGAGGCATGGTGCCGAGCGGCACATGCAACATAAACCGGGTCATCCCGACATTCCGATGAAGATCGATGATTTTGTTGGCTACCGTATCCGGGTCGCCCACGTACAACGCGCCTTCGGGGCTCCTCGCAGCATCATAAGCTACCCGGTCGTAATGACCCCATCCGCGTTCACGACCAATGATATTCATCACCCGTTGCGTCGAAGGGAAAAACTTGTTCGCGGCGGCCTCATTGTCCTCGGCAATGAATCCATGCGAATGGGAAGCGATCGATAGACGCGAGATGTCATGGCCTGCGTGCGCGGCGGCTTTCTTGTACAGCTGCACGAGCGGCGCGAACTGCACTGGCCGTCCCCCGATGATCGCTAACACGAGCGGTAACCCGAGCAAGCCGGCGCGAATGACCGATTCCGAATTGCCGCCGCTGCCAATCCATACCGGAAGAGGCTGTTGCACCGGTCGCGGATACACGCCCAGGTTGTTGATCCCCGGGCGATGCTTCCCGCTCCATGTCACTTTCTCGGATGCGCGAATCTTCAACAGCAAGTCCAACTTCTCTTCGAACAGCGTGTCATAATCATTCAAATCATATCCGAACAACGGGAATGACTCAATGAAAGAGCCGCGACCCGCGATAATCTCCGCGCGACCATTCGATATTCCATCCAATGTGGCAAATTCCTGGAACACCCGCACGGGATCAGCGGAAGATAACACCGTCACGGCGCTTGTCAGCCGAATTCGCTTCGTCTGAGGAGCCGCCGCGGCCAGAATGACCGCCGGCGAAGAAGCCGCAAAATCTTGGCGGTGGTGCTCCCCCACGCCGAATACATCAAGTCCGACGCGATCGGCAAGGATGATCTCCTCCACCACTTCGCGAATCCGCTCAGCATGACTTATCGTCTTCCCTGTCTCTGCATCGGGTGTCGTCTCCACAAACGTGCTAATGCCGATTTCCATGGGTTCTCACCTCCGTGATCACTTATGATGCGGTTGTAAATTAAAATCGATTATCGATCCGTCAATATTTCAATATACCGATTGAGTTCAGCCTCAACGTAATCCGCGACGAGTTGAACCATCATATCGGGACATTTTATCTCATAAAATGAATTAAAACATTCATAATATTTTTTTCGGTCAGAGAATTTAATGTTAATTGGTGGAAACCCTTGTTTGAGCAATTCAAAATTGAGAATCAGGCGACCCGTTCGACCGTTACCATCAATAAAAGGATGAATGCCTTCGAACAGCAAGTGGAAGACTGCCACCGCTACGGCCGGATGCATATTTTTTATCATCTTCGGGTAATCAACAAGCAGTTGTTCCATTTGGACCGGAACCAAATAGGGCTGTGGAGGTTCGTGTATGGCTCCGACAATACGAGCAGGGAGTTTTCGATACACACCTCGATCCTGCGGTTGATTCATCAGAACCAAACGATGAATTTCCTTAATCGCTCGTTCGCTAAATGGACTATTTTCCTGAATTAATTGCAAAACATACTCATAAGCATCCTTATGCCCGATGACTTCCAAGTGATCTTTCAGCGGCTTCTGATCAATCGTAATCCCTTCCTTGATGACCATAGCTGTCTCCTGGAGGGTCAACGTATTCCCTTCAATCGCATTCGTGTTGTATGTGAATTCAATCAAAAATTCTTCTCGCAACCGAGCCACCTCGCCTTGGGTTAAGGGTCTTAACCTGTTTACATTGGCAAGTTTTTCGTCGATACGTTCCAGTTGTTCGATTGGACCTTCAGACAAAATCAACTCATTCAATAACGGATGAATATATTCATTCCGTTGTTTCATCCTTTGATCGGCAGGTTTTTGCGTATCGTTGGGGATTAACCACGCTCTGCTCGCCCGCTGCACACCTTGTATATGACCATCGGAGCAAAGTTTTCGGACACGCCGCTCAGAAATACCCCAAATACCCGCTGCTTGTTTCGTATTCATGTACTCCATGTCCCCTCCCTCCCACACCCATATTATACCGATAACGGAATAATATCAAATGGCGTTTGCCCATTAACATTACCTCCTGCAATGTCTCTCAAGCCACTCATTTAACTCAAAAGTTTGCTTCAGAGTCACTCAAGTTACACCCGGGTTACCGTCTATTGACCTTCGATTGATGACGAAACCGTAATGCGGACCAGGTCTCATCAATCGCCACGTTTGCCACAGCGGTAAATTCAGAAATCTCATGCGCCAAGCGGAACAAGATGTCGCGGTTGACATCAGTCGGTATCCCGCTCGTTTTTTTCGGGTAGCACACCCAGAATAGCGCGTCATCGGTAAGGCGGGAGCAAACGGTATTGAAGTCTGCACGAAATTGCGCCTCATTCTTCACAAACAGCATCACGAATGGGTAGCTTTGCTGCGCGTCATCATCAATACGGTTTACCCAGTCTGCCGGAGTCAAACCCTCCGGCGCATGCAACATCATGGCAGGCCCCGCGGTGTATTTTAATTTTCTCAGAACATCATGATTCATCTCTTATCATCCTCCAAATTGATGGATAATAAATTACGCTATTGTGCATACGTCGCGTCATCTATTTTCAATGAAAATTGATGTACAAACTCAATCCATTCCTTCTTTTTTGCGTCGCTCCGCAATCCATTCGAAAGGGAATGAAATCTTTTTTGCGACTGATGACTTTGCGTCAATGACACGCCAAACAGGTGTTAACTGTTCCTCAGGAACCCCCTGCAAAAACTGTTCATACGTAGCTTCCGCAACAATCCGCACAAACATTCCTGTCGTAACAGGACACGTATGGTCGGCAATATATTCGCGTGCTAAATCATCTCGTATCCCCTTAAGCGTGACAGACTTTCCGTATGGAATGGCGCGAATGTAATCCTCAAAAATATGTGGATTGGCAACAAGCATCCTGCTATTTTCAGGTATATCTACAAACTTTTTGTCCAGTTTCTTGACATGAGGAGGCTTTGCATCCGCTAGTTTATCGTTCCATGTTTTCGTCTTTTTGTTCGCCATAAGTTAATCCTCCGAAGAAAGAATAGGTATGTAAATCTCTAATTTTTCTGGATCATATACTTCCCTAATCGGGAGGTCGGCAAGTTTGATTTGCTTTGGCAAAAGGAACAATGAATAGATACCATCGTACACATCTGATAGATCAAGCAAATCACCATAAAACTGAAATCTCAATGCAGAGAAACTTGGTGTCAACATCTGATGAATCGGCATCGCAAATTGATGTTCATCTTCATATTCAATGGCCAAATCAATTCGCATCTCCGTGGGTTCTGCCCAATCCGGATGATCGAGATGTATCATCCATTTCAACTGACTATCAAAATCAACATGCTGCTTTTTTGTCTCATATAAAAATCGAATCCATCCTTCATGAACGTTTTCATATGGACCCACATAACGATAACTAAGGATCTTAGCGGACTTCACATCCGTTCTGTAGGGTCCAGTCAGCTCATATTCATGTTGAAAATGTAACCATTCGTCTGATCGAAACGCTTTCGATTCAATGCGTTGTTCCTTTCGAAACATTGTCGGTGACTGACCAAACACCCGTCGGAATGCACGAATAAAGCTTTCTTGGCAATTATAATTGACACTTAGTGCGATTTCTAAGCAGGACCTATTTGTATGCACTAATTGAAATGCGGCGCGATGAAGTTTATGCTTTCGTAAATAATCGGATGGAGACACTTCGAATTGAGCTACGAACATCCGATGAAAGTGAAACTTCGAAATGTTCATACGGTGGGCTAATTCATCGAGACTCTTTAAAGATTTGTATTCCGTTTCGATGATGTGAAGCGCATCGACTAATCGTTCGGAAATGGCTGTCATTTTTCACCTAACTTTATGGCTACATTTTCTAAATATAAATCCATTTGTTTATCAATATCTACAAATAATAACGCGAGAGTTCTAAAAAATGGGGTTTTGATTGTTATGTTTTCAATCGTAGTTTGAAAGATTCTTGTCTTCGTATAAGATTTTTCACTTGGTAGAAATAAACCAATAATTATTGGAAGTAATACAGTAAGGGTAACAATACAAATAGTTATCAACAGTATGCTAATCAGGTTCGCCTCCTATTTTAGACACTCGACCATAATTCTTATATGTCTAAATAATATGGCAGGACGCTCACAAATTCTTGATTTTTCTTGCTCATTTATTGAAGTTATATATTAAGATTCCTAGTAATTAATGGACAATTCATATTTTTTTATGTTTTGCTTATGATACGCATGTGCTTAACATATCAAATGCATCATTTTTTCATAACATTCAATTTTTAAAAAAATACGACTTGGCCAATGTTCCAAATTGCAGTTCCATATCTGTCTCGCAAAACTATTTTGATTTATTTACATAAAGAAGAACAGCCGCCGTGTAATGATTCTTGAATTCGCTTGATGCATCTTTGGATATTCGCTACCTTATTTAAAATGACATCATATACCATAAATGGTCTTACTTTTCTTGATTTGATCCAAGATGCATTGTCGTTCTTCATTCAAACGAGCGTACTCTTTCATCCATTTGACTTTCAACAAAGCGGTATCTGTAGCACATTCATAGTACAAACATTCCCCGTTTTGAATCACCTGTATTTGCATGACTGTTGATGCTCGTTGCAAATCAATGAGATACACCTCTGCTAAGTCGACATCACTATCCGGATGCGTGCTACCCCTCACTATCAAGCCAAACAAAAATTTGGTAACAGCGTTTAATTTCGTTCTTAGCATATCCAAAATCAACTGTCGTTCTCTGTCGGAAAGAGTAATTCCTGCAGTCAAATTACTCACCTCTATATGTTTTTTGCTTCCGTTTGTTTCATTATATCACTTTTTCTTCAGATAGCCTTGCTCTGCTTTACGATACGCTAGCTGAATCAACGGGTATATCTCACCAAAAAACTCAGTCGTTGGCGATAAAATACAAACCCAACCCATCCAAGCATAGATCGGGTGAGGCATAAGCAAATTGGTCTGCGTAAAAATATGTCCCGTATTTACGCAACCGCCTTTTTCAGGACGTTTGGGAACACGTCCAAAAATTTCTACATATTTTTCTTTGGGCAAGCCTATGCTAAGCCTGTATATACCATCTCTCGTCAAATTCGAGGACTTATCATTCGCTCCGTCTTTTTCTTTTATAGTGCAAAAGTACACGCCGTGAGGAAGCAGATGACCAGGATTATAAAAGATGGAGGTTTCACCCCAGCTTGATTTAACCACAACACCATCAAAGTTTGAAGTAATCATTTTTACGATTTCATTTGGATTCAAAACATCACCAGCTTCATCTTTTTTAAAATATTGCAATTTGCATTTTTTATACCTTAGCGATGATACGCATGAGCTTATCAGTCTTAATGCATAACTTTTTCAAAGCCACTGAATACGCTAATTTTGATTCCAGACATATGCCGTTGCTCGTCCGACCCCCACTTTTTTGATGAGGCCTTGTTTTAGAAGCTCCGCAAACGTCTTCTCAATTGTTGTAATGCTGATATCAGGACATTTTTCTGCAATTTGGGCTTTGGTTACTTGTCCAAGCGTATTTGAAATCAGCAATCGAATTCGATCCGCTTTCGTAACCCCTTTCGTTTTCACAAAATCAACTCGACTTTCGAATTCTTTGTAAACAGCCAAAATGACGCTTAGGTAATATGAAACAAATGGCGCATAGTTGTTTTCGTTCGTGTGCCAATCATACGAACTTTGCTCAAGCGTTTCGTAATAAGATTCCTTCGTTTTCTCGATCATCATTTCCAAACTAATATACTTTTCAGCGATGTATCCTTCTCGATAAAGTAATAGCAAAGTCAACAAACGACTCATTCGTCCATTGCCATCAATTTACTCAGCACATCTTGATTTCTCTCGATCGCTTTCGCTTTCATATTCGCTCGGCTTTAAACCTCCTCGCTTTGGCACAGACGACACCGGTAACAATCGGAACGCTTTCACCACATCGACAACGGGATATTTCGTTCTTTTTTATGCCAATCAATAAAATTCCCAATAAAATGAATCAAATCTTCAAAAAAATGCTCCACAGGTTCTAATTGAAGCGAACTGACATCGACACCAGACAATCTATACATTTCATGAATGAATGTTTTGGTTTCATCATCATTAAAACGCAAAAACTCACCATCCATGATAAAAAGCACCTTCGTAGATTGTCGCAATACGTTTCCTAAACCAGGATGCTTTTTGTAGTAAGACAATAATTCATCATTCATCGCCCATAAAAAATATTTCAAATAATTATAACGAAAGTCAGTATTCGTTTTGGCGTCAATTTTGTCTAGAATATCAGACCAATTCGGATGATTCCAATCCATCGATTCGGATGCCATATAATCGCTCAGATAGAAGCCCAGATATTTTCTGAAATCGTCAATGATTATTGCCATAGTTTATGGAACTCCCTCCGGAGTTGCTCCTTTGCACGCGAAGCATTGAACTTATTAAGAAACAAATCATGATAATCAATCCGAAAAACCTCGAGCTGACTCATGTCCGGCCAAACGCGATGGAGTCGTGTTTTATAATCTGGGTGTAACATCAAAAAATGTTCTTCCAACAAATGAAATCCCGAATTATAAAAGAGTCGTGCCGAATATCCACCCAAAATTAACGATGAGTAACCAACAACGATCACTGACACCTTCCTGCCCATAGAAAGAAGCTGTTCGTTTAATTGTAAAAAAATATGCTTTATTTGTTCCAAATCCATAAGCGGTGATGTCATTCGGTTCACCTCAACAATGACTTATACAACATTCATTATAGGTTTATTAAATCAATCTCCAAGTAATCTGGATAACGAATAATTAGAGGTGTAGACTTATGCGATTGGTTACGCTGATATCGGGACATTTTTCTGCAATCTGGGCTTTGGTTACCTGTCCAAGCGTATTTGAAATCAACCGTCGTATTCGATCCGCCTTCGTAATTCCTCTTTTCTTCACGAAATCCACTCGATTTTCGAATTCTTTATATACAGCTAGAATTGAACTTTGCTCGAGTGTTTCGTAGTAAGATTCTTTTGTTTTCTCAATCATCATTTCCATACTGATTTACTTCCCAGCAATGTTAACACTGGTATTTTTCGATAGTTAAAACATTGAATAAGTGGTTTTTAGGATGGCAAATATCCGACCGATTTTTATCACGAAAATTGGAGTTGGCGATTTAGTAATCATGAGTCATGCGTTATACGAAAACCAACAAGCGATTATTGAATTATATCAAAAACTCGCGATTGCCGAGGAAGAGAGTAGACAACAAGTGCCAAAACTTTCGCATGTGGAAATGATGAAGCAACTTCGAGGAAAAATCAATGGATCAAACTTTTGTAGATGATTATTTTTAACTTGCAATCTTTGAAAAGGCTACATTCATATTTCCTGAACCGGTTACATTATGCAAAATTCGCTTCGATTGCCCGCCTGGGATTCACTCAAGATACAAACCGCCGCTTCAATTAGACTCGGTACTTGCCACAGCTTGCAAGATTGTTTTATTTTGTTGTTCCGCCAAAAATCCGACCGGCCAACCCGTTAAAGTTGAAATCACCGGATTGGATACCTGTAATTGCCGGATATCTAGCGTATTCACTTCCCCTGACGTTTCAGCTGTTGATTTGAAAAAATATAGACCACATCGGCTGCTCAGCTTATCTTAAATACTTTGTCGCATTTTTGACAACTTCCCTCGTCACCGATTCTTTATGAGATTCCTTCTTTTGCGCGACGCTCCGCAATCCATTCGAACGGGAATGAAATCTTCTTTGCGACCGATGACTTTGCATCCATGATTCTCCAAACGGGTGTAAGTTGCAAAAAGATCTAATATTGGCAAAAACATCTCTTCCCGATGCGCTGTATAGCAGTTATAGGCTTACTAAAATTAGCTAATAATTTCTTGATTTCTTGATAATATAGCTAATATTAGTGTATAATATTGAAAATTAGCTAACGAGGTGGCGGTTTTATGCGTGTCCCATCAACTGAAGTCCAGAACAATTTCGGCAAATTTCTGAAGTATGCGGAGGCAGGCGAGGAGATCATTGTTACGCGCAATGGCAAGGATCGTGTGTCCATGACCGCCATACCTGACATGACTCTCCGGGAAGAAGCAGCTCTGTATGCCAGTTCGGGTGATCGTGTCACGTATGAGGAGTTTCTGGAGTTAACCGAAAACTCGGAGCTGCGATATGAGTTGATAGACGGAATCGTATACAATCTCGCATCCCCATCCTTCAAGCATCAGCGGGCTGTTCATGAGCTTCATGGCACGTTCTATGTTTGGTTTAAGGGAAAGTCCTGCACACCGCTGACTTCTCCATTTGATATCAAACTCATCAAATCTGTCGACAATATCTGCGTGGTACAGCCGGATCTGTTCGTGATTTGTGATTCGTCCAATGTGGACAACAAGGGCAAGTACCTGGGCATACCGACACTCGTCGTGGAGGTGTTGTCTCCTTCTACCCGATCGAAGGATCTGCTCAAGAAGCTGGACCTGTATTTGGAGTGTGACATCCGGGAGTACTGGATCGTTAATCCCGATCAGGACCAAGTCCTTGTATACGCTATGGAAAACAAACAGATCACCCGAACCGGCATGTTCGCCAAGTCAACTCATTCTCATGTGACGTCCTTCCATTTTGAGGGACTGGCTGTCGATATTCAGGAATTGTTCATGTGACACTGTGGATTCAGTTTCCCGTTTCCTATATAAATATCTAAGAGAAGGAAATGTATGCATTCAAAGACGATATGAACGGATTCCGCAGGGAAACCTCAAACAACTTCAACAAGATTGACCGTCGCATGCGATTTGTCGAACCCGATGATCATCAATTGAACAAACGTGTGGATACTTTGGAGATCAGCGGGACGTAGGTTCCGCTTTTATTTTTATAGGATTGAAAGGAGTTAACAGGAATGAAGCAAGGAGCCGCGTTGAACAAATATGTTCTAAGGATCATGGATATCGTATCGAAGCACATCCGGCATTCAGGATACTCAGTATCCCTTTACCTGTTCGGCTCCTGGGCTCGAGGGGATCAAAAGCGCACATCGGATGTCGATATTGCTCTTCTGTTCCATGGGGGAACGGTTCAGGATCACAAAAACTTCGTCAGTCAAACCCGGAGTATATTGGAAGAGTCCACCGTCCCCTATCATGTGGATGTGGTTTATATGAACGATGCCTCACAAATTTTGGCTGAACGGATCAAGGAGGAGGGAATTCTGTGGCAAGGGAGCATGAACGAATCCAGATAGCGAACATGGCTTGGGGGCAACTGGATGAATTGCTTCATCTGGAGCATCCTACAAATGAAGACCTGGCTCAACAAATATACCTTTCCCTCCGATCGTACAGAGATCTGATGCGGGTATGGCTGGACCGAATGTCACTTGAAAGATAATCCTTATACAATTTGGATGAGTTCACTGACGATTTCGCTTCAACACCGTATAAAGCAGATAGCCTATCGGACCTGCCATTAAAGTCAAGAAAAGACAGATTGACTGCGCAATCAAGTGCATCGTTCTGCGCTCCATGTTCTCTATATAAATCATGCGGCCCACCAGTTGATCGAAAGCCAAGATGTGCAACCATGCAATGATGGCTACCTCAGGTACGGTCAACAGTTGAATCACACCTTCATAAGAGCCGAAGTCGTTAACAAACGATATCCCGTGATTCGCTACATAGTAGGCGAATCCAACGAGATAGCAGACCGACAATGCCAGTGGAAACACGGCCCATTTGATAAGCATATAAGTTATTTTCCATTTTGGCAGAAAAATCATCAGTAGCCAGGAAATCATCGCTACTCCGCTAATACTAAACAATAATTCATACATCACCATTTCGCCCCTTAAAAAAATGAACCATCTCTTGCATACCTGCCTCTAATCGCGTCACCTGAAAATCTGGAAAATGTGCACGAAACTTGGCATCGCTCATCATGTACGGCGATTCAAATTGATATAGCATCTCCTTGATTTCTTTGATCGGCGGTATGAACAAGCCGAGCAACGACAACATTAGCGGCGAGAGTTGCGATAACTTAAAAGTCTTACAGAGTTCGTTATTGAACAACTCATTTGCTTCCAACGCCGTCACCGGTCGACTCACCGGCAAATGCCAAACTTCCCCGTACGTCGTCTCATCCAGCGCCAATTCAACGAGCGCCCGGCCATTATCCGACGTATGTGCGAACGTGTGTGGGACGTCCAATTTGCCGATTGTCTGCGGCGACTTGCCATTTAGCATGTTTTGCAAAAAAGAGATGTACAGTATGCTGTTCACGCTCGGGCCATAGAAATCTGCAGACCGACCAATCACCGCCTGCACTCGCCCAGTTTGATGTGCTTGAAGTAACATGTCGGCAATTTGTTTGCGGACAACACCTTTTTTTGAAGTCGGTTGCTGTGAATGCGATTCTGTAAATGGATTCGCCAGTGGAGCCGGTCCATACATGTAAATATTGTCGAGGAAGATCAGCTTTGCCCCGACTTGCGCGCATGCCGAGATCATATTTTCCATGACCACTGGCCACTCGCGCTGCCATTGGACGGTTCGATACGGCAGTCCTACCGACAAGTAGACATGCGCGGCACCTTGAACGGCGTGGAGCGTTTGTTCAACATCCAACACATTGGCCGGCATAATTTCAACCTGTTCCGTTGCAAAGTTGCTGCGACCACTCCGCTGAATCGCTCGTACTGGCAAACCCCGTTGCACGAGATCTTGAACGACTGCGGTTCCTACTGGCCCCGAAGAGCCAAAAACGACATGGACTTTTTGCATCAGACTCCACCCCTACATTTACAAAGTCGGGATGACATTGGAGAGATAAATAACCAATCCGACGATCCACAGCCACAACGGAACACGCATACTTTGCGAGGGTTCATTTTTTCGAAACAACATCAACGACATAAAGAACACCCATAGCACATGTAAACCGAAGACCGGTACAGTGATGGAACTGAGAAATGCACTGCGAACCACAACATCAAAACATTGAATCATTAACGCCAAGCCGGCAATCAAACCAAACACCGCTAGTTTTTTGTCATACCCTTTATGTTTTAGCAACACGATACCGAGCAAGAAGAGCCACAAAGCAACAAATAGTGAACCCAAATGTTCACCGACCGTCATGCCAAAGTATGTATTTGAATATTTTTCGAGGAAGAAAATCAATTCTGTTGAAACTTCGCCGGCAAGATATTCGTCGCTGAGCATAGGAATGAGAACCACCCAACGATAGAACCCGAGAATCTGAAACACACCGCCCACGACGCCTGCGGTCACCGCTGCCAAATCTAACAATCTGCCGCTCCGTGTATGATAAAACATCATCACTGCCATGAACACTTGTAAGATCGCGCTGACGCCAAACAGATAGTACGTCGGTTTAATAACGGCTTGATTCTCATGAAACAATTGAAACCGGTCCACAGCACTTTCCCTTAGGATATCAGGAAAGTTGAAGGTTATACCCAAGATGATGTTGCAGACAACTAGTAACAAGAAAAACGTGAAAAAGACGACGGATGTTGCTCTATACTCCATTTTTGTGCTCATTAGATTCATCTCCTTTAGCAAAGTTAGATGAATCATAATCCCTCACACGATGTGAGAGTCAATCGGAATTTGAAATTCAATGATAGACCGATCGACTAACTCGCCTTCTGGATGAGCTGGCCCCGATAGATGAAGCTCACGCATTTCTCCTGTAATAATCCACCCATGACGAGCAATCCATTTCAGCAATTCAATGATTGCAAGTTCCATACCATCGTACGAGCCATTATAAACCATGGAAGCAACTTCAGACTCCGCTGGGATGTGCCGAATGTGTAACGACGAACCCTTGAAAGATTCCGTTTCATCAACAGAGCCTCGAATGATCAAACTGGCCTCTACGTCCAAATCCGTTTCACTGTAACTTTCATTATGATAAAAAGTCACTTCAGGTCCCGCCGGTTCAATATTCAATCTCTCGAGCTCGCGATACACTTCCGCATACATTTCAAGACAATATTCGTGCATCTGATCAATGTGAGATACCGTTTTACGCACCGACGCTACTGTGATTTCAGCTACACTTTTCACCGTCACATCATATGAGGGAATTACTTGTTCATGTTGTATCGACTTTAAACGCTCATTGACCACACCTAAATTAAGCTGAGCGGCTTTGATTTCATCTTCCAGTTCTTGCTTCCTCTTAAGTAACTTGATTTCCATCTCCTCGATTGAAAGATGGTTATCAACCATGGTTTTGATTTCTTGAATCGTGAAGCCAAGATCTCTCAAAAAAATAATGCGACTTAACTGTGGCATCTGTTCGTATGAATAAGCTCTATAACCTGACACTGAATCGACACATGCTGGTTTAAATAGTCCAATCTGATCATAATGTCTCAACATTCGTATCGTAACTTTTGTGATCTTTGAAAAATCACCAATTCGCAGCATAGGATCATTCCCTTACTAATTAAAAAATCGAATAAGCAACCAGTGGTCCAATCGTTTGATTGGATAGTACAGATCTCGATTTTTCGCTAGAAACGGCGCATTGTTTCTCTACTTAGTACCAGCAGCGGTGGAATAAACATTACGAGAAACAAGACATTCAACACCAGATTCCCTGGCAAACCTGCCAGCAAGGAACCGCTACAATCGACGACAAACCACGCAAGCAAGGCGGTCATCATCAACCGCGGTAACTCTTTAATGGCGGTCATATATTTTCGCTGGGACAGAAAAAACATCAAAAGTCCCCACCCCACCATCACCCCACCGAGTACCGCATTCACCGCGCGCGTATCGGCGCTAAATGTGGCGGGATCTCCGTCAACCGGCCATCTCAGCACATCAAACAAATATAACCACGGGCCGCTGGTCAAGGATGGCTGGCTGCCGCACAGATCAGCCCCGTAAAGATCGTAAGGATACTTGCCACTTTGAGCCAAATGATATAAACACGAATTGACATCTGCTATCTCCTCTTTTACGAAATGATTGAACGACAGAAGCATGTGCTTCAATTACTGATACTAAGTGTCGAGCGTATGTACTTGTCGGCAGTTGCCTGTGCCAGCAAAAAGTCCGCGACGCTTTCGGCGGTAATTTTCAAGCCAATTCCACGCCCATCAGCGCTAACCCGAACCGGCAACATAGGTCCCTCGACAATTTGCGGGATGCGCACCGACACCCATTCTACCTGACTGTCGCGCAACGCCTGCTCCATGCGATTCTTATCCTCGATGATCGGTAACAGCCAGCGGATAAACAGCGGAATGACAATTCGATTGGCAAACCATGTACCGCTCCCACCAGCGCCGACGTTCGACATGCATACGATTCGACGAACTCCATGTTTCTCCATCGCCGCCAAAACCAGTTTGACGGAATCCGAAATGAGCGTTGTCTGCTGACCGTCGCCTTTTCCACCGATGCCAAGACAATGAATCACCGCATCCGCCCCAATCACGCAAGCCTCTACATCGCTTGCAGACACTGGACTCCCTTGACGTACCTGCAGCCGTTCGTGCTGTATCTTCAGTTTCTTTGCATCACGCATGAGTGCCACTACATCATGCTCCGTAGCCAACGCTCGTTGCACTGCCAAACCACCTGTCAAACCTGTCGCTCCAAAAACAACAATTTTCATCTTTTCACCACCCTTAACTCTGTATCGTTCCCAACAAGTTATGTATCATCGCCAAAACATGATTCGGCGCCTCCAACGGACTGACGTGCCCTCCCGGCACAACCGTTGTATCTGCAATCGGTGGCATGCCAACATAGTCTTCCTCTCCCACAATAGCCATGGCTGGAACCAATAATCGTGCAGCCTGTTCCGTCGAGTCCGCGGGGTCGATAATGACGGCTCGGTCGATTTGCTTGATGTCGCGACTAGCGAGCAAATTCATGGGTATGCTCAGTTTTCCCCGTAACTCCGGTTGAGAAGCGAGACTCCGTTTGGCATACAACGCTTTGCCGACTTGCTCGACATAAAACGATTGGAGCGGCAACATGAAGTGACGCAAATGAACAAGAGCGGTTCCAAAGGCAGTTTCCGCATTGAAGCGCAAGTTGCAAAGTCCGACCGCATGAAACGCTTGCGGATTAAGATTGGCGGCACGCATGATCGTCAATCGTCCAGTTCGGTTTAATGTCTTGCCGACTCGCGCCGTGCAGCGGCATGTCGACTGCGATGATCGTTCGCCCCTCGCGTTCAATCAGGCTTGCCACCAGTCCATCCCACATCCGATGGTCAAAGTACACTCCATGCAAAAAGATGAGCGGCACGTTTTCACCGATCCCGTGTCGCACATGAACTGCAATCGGCCCTACACACGTGTTCACCATCTGTTTTTTCATCATGGGCTGCCACTCCTCTCTTTGAACCAGCGCACCGTTCATCGTCCACCAGCCAATCAGCAAAAACAGTTGCCGATTCCAGCGAATAGGATGTTGCATTATTTCGCACAACATTTTTGTAACGTTTAAGGTCGAGCATGCTTAAGCACGGCAAGAATGACAACCGGTTGAAGCGCCACATTTGGTAATAGCCACATCCAAAGAGGTACTTCCTCCCGGCCTAGCAAGCGCGGAAAAGCAACCACCGTGAACGTTGTAATCGTGGAGATGCCGCTCCCGACCATGCCGGCAATATGTTCTCGCGGCGAGTCCAATTGCGACGATTCAAGCGTGAACCGTTTTGTGTGATGATTGGAATCCAGAATAGCAGAAGTACTGAACTATATTTTTGCTACGTACACATCCATGTCCTGCAACTCCAGTTGCGTCGTCATCGTGATAAACAAACCACGTCCGATAAAATCCGCCGCCTCACACCGTGCGTTCTGCACACCCAGCCGTTCCAAATTATCCAAAACCAACTGGAAAATTCGCCGTTGCCAGTCGCGTACCTTGTTGCGCACCGCCTCTTCATCGATGACATATGCACTCATCACGAGCAACATTTCGTCCCGATGAGTCGTCAGCAACTGTTGAAACGACCTGCCCATCGCCGCAAGGAGGGCTGATGCATCCTGCTCTCGGTGGAGTTTTTCCGATGAAAACACATCGTAAATTTTCTTCGAACCATGTTCCAATACTGCCAAAAACAACGCTTGCTTCGTTTTGAAAAAATGAAACAGGTACGGTTGCGTGACGCCCAAATGTTGCGCAATGTGTGCGGTCGTTGTTTTGTAGTAGCCTTGTTTGGCGAAAAGTGCCACGGCACCAGCGATGAGCCGTTCCTCAGTAAGTCCATTTTTTGTTCGCATATGTATATCTCACTCCACATGTATACTTTTTCTATGGGATGTTATTGTCATTTTTCTAATTGAAACCTTGCATCATTGCAGAAACGTTCCAACAAATTGTTCGCTTTGTTCCCAAAGTTTGCGCGCAACCGTACCGTCATCTTTGAAGACAACCGGCATTGGCTTGCTTTTATCGTAAACCTCCCCAAGTTCCCAATCGATCCCAGGCTTGCCGACCGCCAGCGCCGTCAGTCTTTGAGCGCTTTTCTCCGAGCTGATTGTAACAGGAACGAAGTACTTCAGAGGTGTGTGATACATCCATCGCATCAAATGGGTCGTCTCGCTGGCAAAATTGCTTCGCACAATGCCCGGATGAAACGCGACCGCAGAAATCCCGTCGGCACGATGACGACGATCGAGTTCGCGCGTGAACAGAATGTTTTCCAGTTTGCCGTAGCCATAGGCCGTTTGTGGTGTATATCCACGTTCGAGATTTAAATGATTGACGTTAAATTTCTTGCCGTACATGTTAGCTGCGATGCTGGCGGTCTGAATAACCTTCGCCCGACTTTCAATCAGTTTACTCAAGAGCAACTTTGTCAGTAAAAACGAAGCCAGATGATTAACTTGAAACGTTTTTTCAAAACCGTCCTCCGTCAGTTCTCGCTCCCCCATAATTCCACCTGCGTTGTTTGCCAGAACATCGATGCGGTCATATTGTTCCAACTCCGTTGAAAGTCGCTTCACTTCACTTAAACGTGTGTAATCAACGAGATGAAACGGACAATTCAGCTCACGGGCGAGCGTTTCAGTTTTTGAACGAGAACGTCCAACAATCACCACGTGATGACCAAGCGCTTTAAGTTGCCTGGCACTTGCGGCTCCGATCCCATCACTGGCTCCGGTAATAATGATCGTCTGCATGAAAATCCTCCATTTTATTTAATTATTTATTGATAAATAAATAATAAGTCAACTTCAATCATGTGTCAATGAATGATATATAGAGATTTCGAGCCTCTTTGTCTCTAATAATATCATGTGAATTTCAATAAAATATAGGATCTGTGGAAAAAATCGCATCAACTCATACGCCTCATGTTATACGCATAGGCTTAACGCACATTATGCATAACTTTTAAGCGTGCAGCAATCAGGCGGGCTTGCCTTTCTCCTGATTCGAGCGCTCCCTCCACATAACCGCGCCACTCACGAGCGGTTTCCGTTCCCGCAAAGTAAATTCGGCCAAACGGCGACTGCAAAGCATCCTGGGCAAATACCCAGTGCCCCAAAGTCATCCTTGATGCATAACCGCCCCGAGAATATATTGCGTGATTCCAATCGTTATATAAAAAATCCTCCAACGGTGGCGCCTCGCCGAGCGAATCTTGCACGAAATCTGCGAACTTCGATTGTAGTTCTTCACGGCTAAGATCTTTCATTTTGCTCGCTCGTGTTCCTGTGACAAAACCAACAAGAATCCCCTTCTCTAAAGTGTCAAATGAGGAGTCTATTACCCAATCAAAATCACCGACTTGCGACATAACCAAGCCGCTCAGACCTCGATCGCGCCACCATTTTCGTTGATAAACCGCAACCACCTTTATCACGCAGCCCGGCACAAAATTAGTGAGCATATTTGAAAATACATCGGGAAGAGGTTCTTCAAATGTGATGTTTTGCAGTGTTTGCGGCGGAATCGTAAACAACACAACTTTTGCATCGACCAGCGTATTCATTGTAGTCAATTCAACATGATCAGCATATTGCTTGACTGCGTGAACAGGAGAGTTCACCATAACATCAATCTTATGGTCTTGAACAATTCGCACGAATAAATTTGCAGATCCTTGCTTGAAATAATAGTAATCCATTCCTTGAAACGTTTCGACATCACCGACCGTTTTGGCACTTAGCAACGCATCCAACGCGGAAATATTGCTTAAGTCGCAACACAAAGCCTGCTCAAAAACATTTCGCCAGAACGCTTCGGTTTCCTTGAGCCAGAACTTTTTGCATAACCACGCATCCAAACTGACATGGTCCAAGGATGGTATATTCCATGGCGCATCCAATGAGATTGACTTCACCGTTTTCTCAAGACGTTTGACGAATTGCAACGAATCTAATGCAGCGAAAAACGAGAATGGCATACGTCCATCTTTTTTAGCAACAAACTTTTCACCATCGTACAGCATCCACTTCCCCTTTTTATCATTCGTGCTTTCATTGAATTGATATTGAGTGAGCAATTTATGGAGCCTAGTCTGCCCTTGTTTAGCCAAAAATTGGCCGCCAAGTTCGACGAAGTGCTTGCTGTCACCGATTTCTTTGCTCAAGAGACGCCCGCCAATCCGCTCAGTCGCTTCGAGCACAAGTACGGAAATTCCATTTTCTTTCAACGTTTTTGCCGCGTAAATTCCAGAGGCTCCACCGCCAACAATCGCAACGTCTACGTTGATCACTTTATTTACCATTGCTTCTTCACCTCAAACGGAAGTTTTATGATAAACGCGACCAGCCGTCCCCTACCATCCAAATACAAACGGCCAGCAGAAAAAGCGGAATTGAATAATAGGAGACGCTTCGCAAAATCGATTGGAAGCGTTGCTCGAATTGTTTAAACGTTTGACCGTTCATTCGATCATAAAGAACATAGAGAACAATCATCGGGATGATGTAAATGAAGCAATAGACGATCAGCAACGGAACAGCGTATGTCACCTCGAGCGAGTATTGGGTGAGCATGCCAAGGAACCAAAAGAGTGGAAAAGCGCTCGGCGAGTCGTATATTGTAGAAACGATTGCTATGCCAAGGATAAGCCACGGGGAGGTGAAAATGGTCGGTTTGCGCGCGAAATCGGGCGGCTCGCTTGCGAAACGAACTTTTCGGTACCAATGCATCACCCACCAACTTAACCCAAGTAAGGATAAGCCGGCACACGTTAATTGAATGAAGCCAACGATGTTTTGATGAGTGCGCAGCCATTCACCGAGCACCGCGCCCAACAGTTGACCAACACCAAAAAATAATAGAATTGCAATGGCCACATAGGTCAAATACGTTCCCCAAATAAAGAGTGATGCATGCCATTTTCGTTGTATTAGTGGGAGCAAGATGAGGAGGACAGCAACAGTGTATGGATTAAGTGCGTCCACCAAACCCAAGCCAAACATAGACAACAGCAGGTCTAGCCACATGGTTGAACCTCCTAATGATTACGAAAGCCTCCTAGTAAGGTGCTCACAACAAAATCTGGAGCATCTTGAGCAGCTATTTTCCCCTCATATACATATTTCCATATCAAAAAAATCGTGCTGTACATCATGTCATACATCCACTCAACCTTCAAATCTTTTCGCAACTGATTATTAACCTGACCTTCTTTAAATTTATCCATAAAACGTTGGGCAATGTTCTTTTCTCTTTTGTTAAACTCTTCATCGTATGTGTTGAAAACATCTGCCGCAAGAAAATACATTCGATCACCTAACGGAACCAATTTTGTCGTGATGTCCCTTAAAAACAAGCGGATGTCAGGCTCTGAAAAATCGACTTTGGCGATGGCCTCCTCAGCTAAATCGAGCGCTTGGCATGATATGGCATGCAACATCTCGCTTTTCGAAGGGAAATAGCGATGCAATGTCGCAATGCCGACTCCTGCATGTTCCGCAATCTCAGTTAAAGATGCGTTCGGATTCCTTGCTAAACATTGTGTCGCTTGACCTAGTAGTTTTTTTTTGCGATCCGCCTTGTAGTCTCGATTAGACATGAGCGCTCACCTCCAATAGTTTGATTATTTATTTTATTAAATGATATGTTTTTCTATCAAAGTTGTCAATGAATTTCTAATAATTTAAACTGCCATAAAAAAGCTCGAAGCAACCTTATATCAAGTCACTTCAAGCTTCTATTAGTTCGTTAACGCCATCCGACCCGCCCACTGGAACGACGACAGCAACGGTTCCCATACCCCGACGCGCGATAAGAAAAGGAGCAGACTTGCGTAAAAGACGGCGAGTCCCAAGTCACCTAAGAATCCGAATATCTGTTGAAATGGCTCATAAATCGTCGTTTTTTCAGCCTGAACTTCCGCTTTACTGTCCATCTTGTTGATGGTAAATATGACACCGACAAAAAAAACTCCAATACATCACCTTTCTCAATACGGCAACATCCGTCTGCATACGTTGCAATAGCCCGCTCTTGATTACATAGGCGCCAATCAAAAAGATCGGCAAAATAACGAACGGAGCAACGAACAAGTTAGGTGGCGAATTTCCCCAGTCCGTCAGGCGCTGTGTGAATAGATCGGACAAACTGCCCGCACCATAATTATTGAGCGATTGCTCGTACAACTGCTGGTACTGTGCGTTCAATTGCATTTTCATAGATTGTTCACCTTCGCCCAACAATGCAAAACCACGCAACATGTCCAACCAAAAGATGCGTTCTCTTGCGGCAACAGGTGCTACTTGTTCATTCTTAATGCAACCTCATTTCTTGACAGGAATTTCATGTCTTGCGCCTCTATTTGATTAACTTCACAGAGTCAACCTTTGTGACTTTGTCTGCTGCTTGGCAGCGTAAAAATAAAATGCCTGCTGAGTGATGGTGAGAAATCCGACGAGCAACAGCAAGTTCATTTGCGACTCAATGAGCACAGAATAAATCATAATGACAAACAACAAAATGTATAGCACGGTCAACATCCAGCGCATCGCTTGAAAGCCGGCCTTATACATTTGCAATTTTTCCGATTCGTCCAGTCGTTTAAGCACGCTGTTATATTGACGATTTTGATTGGTGTCGTACAAATCAATCGCTAAGCGAGGGACCAGTTCATTCATCTTTGACATCACTTTGCGGAAGAGTAACCATCCGATTAACAACATGATGGCAGAACTGATCATGAGTACGCCCAAGATTCGGTCTTCATCCGCCAACTCGGTCATGTAGGAAGCCCCTGCAAACAGCCAAACGGTCGAAATCGACTGGAGCAAGGTGGCCTGCATCATCAATGTCGAAACGGCCTTCTCTATTGGCGAGTAAGGTTCATCATCTGCCACTACACTTGAATAGCTTTTCAACTTCCGTAATCCGCCAAGCACAAGCACCAATAAAACAAGACAAGTGGTGGCCATCAAATAGAATACGATGTCGTACGAAAACAAAAGATAGGCTTGCCCAGCAAATGTCGACTCCACACTCTTCATATTGTCACCCACACCTTCACCAATCAAAAATCCAATACCTCCACCGACAATAACCCCCGCCAACGTCACCAACCAATATTTCATCTTTTTACTCATGTCTTCTCCTCCTCCAAATAAAAAATCGTTTCCACTGGTTCGTTGAATAGCTGCGCCATTTTGAGCGCAATCACAACCGACGGCGAGTAGTCCCCGCGCTCTATGAGCGCAATCGTTTGCCGCGATACCTCGATTCGATCGGCAAGCTCTTGTTGTGATATGCGAAAGCGAGCTCGTAATTCGCGCACACGGTTCTCGAGTCGCATGTGCATCACTGTCCTCTCCGCAATTAATTTCTGAACAATACAGACTCAGATTGAAATAGTTTTTTTGTCAGGATACTGCATATCAGAATCGCAAACATCATTGTAATTAACGTGATCAGCCAATGTGCTATGGTCAGTTGATGGCTGAACGTATCGCGAATGCTTACGAAAATATTGACAATGGGTGTCCAGTATACCCAGGAGAATGGCTCCGCATCGACCGAAGACCAGGTCAGTCCAATAAAAATCACAACAAACAGCAACGGTGTCATCCATGATGTCGCTTCTTTAATGTTGCGTGCGTAAATGCCGATGGCGAGCATCAATGCACTAATCAAAGCAGCGAGTGCGATAACTAAACTGAACAGTTGGATAAACACGAGCGAATCGAGTTGCAGTCCGGCCTCCAGATCTTTCTCAATCATCGGTAGCAATACGGTGAGCGAGATACCCATCGAGAGAACGTTCAAAATCGCAGCCAGTACCGAAAAAAAGGAAATATGCAGCAGTTTCGCACTCATAATCTCAGTGGCTGTATGCGGACTTGAATACAATGTGAGCAATGTTTTTCGCTCTTTTTCACCAGCCGTTGTGTCGATTGCAACTCCCATTCCGCCAACGATAATCCCTAGCGCGATAAAATAACCGAGCATTCCGACGAGCGGATTTTGTCGTTGCTCTTCAGGCGTAACATCAACCACACTCCATTTAATCGGTTTTTGCTGCATCAATTGTTCATTGCATTGCTGGAGCCACGAAGCAACTTGTTCATTGAGAAATACATTGCGATTCCGATCGCTACGCTGTTCCCAAATGACGGTATAACCAGTTCCATCGCGTTGAATGCTGAATGTTCCGTCACCTGACTCCGTCGACGTGGCGTCCAATAACTCGTATTTGAATGGTGCTGGGACTGTTCGGACCAATTGGTTAAACAATTCCACATCATTCACCTTTAGCAAATAGACTGTCGCCATTGCTTCCGTTTGTTGAGTCGATTGAAACCAACTAACACCAACAATGAGCGCGGGATAAATAATAACGGATATAAGGAGAATCGTTAAGATATTTCGTTTGTCACGCAGCGCATGCCACATATCACGCCAAGCAAGCGTCCACATTCTGCCCATATTCATTGTGCGTCCACCGCCCTTAGATAGTAGTCCTCCAGCGAAATCAGATGCTCGCCGATTTGTGCAAGCGGTTCGTTGCGGATGAGTTCTCCTTCATGCATGACAAGCAAACGTTCGCACAGCTGAATATCTTGCAAAATATGTGAAGAGATCAGAATGGAAGTGCCTTCATTTTTCAACGAGCACAATGTATCACGCAGTACACCAAGCGCCACAATGTCGAGTCCATTGCTCGGCTCATCAAGCAGCAAAAATGCGGGCTGATGTAAAAGTCCGCGCACCAATGAAATCTTCTGCTTGTTACCGCTGGACAATTGACCAAACGGCTTATGCATATATTTTTGCAATGAGAGCCGCTCCGTCCAAGTAGCAATCCGTCGTTCTGTTATGTCTGCGTCGAGTGCATAAATGCGAGCAAAATAACGCAACAACTGTTCACCACTCATCTGCTCCGGCAAATTCGTATCGAGTGAGACATACCCCATCCGCGCCTTCGCATGTTGCGAATGAGTAGCGACGTTGTATGTATCAATCCAGATGTTGCCACTACTCGGCTTCATCAACGTTGCAATCATACGCATGAGCGTGCTTTTGCCAGCTCCGTTTGGACCGATTAGGCCAACTGTTTCACCTGTTGCAATTTCGAATGAAACATTGCATACAGCGTCAATCGTTTGTTTTTGATGAATAAACTGTTTGCTTACTTTATCAACTTTCAGCACAATAACGTCACCTCTTTCAGTTTTATTCAATTGTAATAAATAATTGTCTTTATGTAAAGTTTAATATACAAATAAACGATTTTTAAGAACTGTGCTCCGCATACAGATCTTCATCACATAATCCGAAATAGAGCCTTAAGCGAATTTCTTCGCTTTAGGCTCTTCTGTTACTGGGGAAAAATTATTATGTTGACTTCATTCATTATTTTCATATCACACATATGTCATCGTCACCATCGTAAAGTCAACTTGCTAACGAATGATAAATTCAATATCTGCTCCTGTCCCCACTCTGACAAGCAATATATTTTACTGTTCCTTCAGAATAAGATCACCAAACACTTATTGACGGGCTCTAAAAAAATGCCTTGATTAAAGATACAATCATAAATCGGCGCCCAAAGCTTATAAATGAATTTATTCTAATGATTGTTCATGTATCAGCACTCCTCAAGAACAATGAAAATCTTAACATGAGTCCAGTAATCCTTTAACTCCCAACCGCCCTCACTTTGAAAAGCTCTGCAATCTCATTTGGTTTTGCTAGGCGTTTACGTCCAATCAGAAAACGTAATATTTTTTTTCTGGCATCAATTCCAAAACTCTCGGGTCAACATCTGAAACTGAGAATTGAATCGCCAAATTCGCTACCTTCTCATATGCCAAGGCCATAATTCGAACTAAATATTCTATCCATGGGACTAAATCAGGAGGATTTGCTCGTCCATCATAATACAATGGTGGCAACCCCATTTGCAGATTACGATAATACCCGTGCAGATCTTCGAAATAATATTCTTCCATTAATTTCGAGGACTTATCATTCGCTCAGTCTTTTTCTTTAATTGTGCAAAAATACACACCATTAGGAAGTAGATATCATGGATTATAAAAGAACGAGGTTTCACCCCAGCTTGATTTAACCACAACACCATCAAAGTTAGAAGTGATCAGGTTCACTATTTCATTTGGATTTACAAAATCACCTCCTCCATGTAATCTGGATAACGAATAATTAGGGGGTGCCGAATGCCTTGGTTTACTGAAACCCAGACCTTCCCACAGTCACTTATGATACGCCTCCCCGCGCGCGATCTTGCATGCGCGGTACAGCTGCTCCGCCAGCACAAGGCGAATGAGTTGGTGCGGGTAGGTGATGCGCCCGAATGACAACCTCACGTCTGCGCGGCGCAACACGTCTTGCGAAAGCCCGTGGCTGCCGCCGATGACGAAAGCGATCTGACTGCGTCCGTAGGTGGCAAGTTCCGACAGGTGAGCGGACAGTTGCTCTGAAGTCCACATCTCCCCTTCGATGGCGAGCGCGAACACCACTTCGTCGGGTTTTATTTTGTCCAGGATTCGCTGACCTTCCTTCATCCGAACTTTCTCTTCTTCGGCTTTACTCATCGTCTCCGGCGCAGCTTCATCTGACAATTCCAATATTTCCAGTCGGGCATAAAGACCCAACCGCTTGACATACTCAGCGATCCCCTGCGCCAAATATTTTTCTCTTACCTTGCCTACAGCCACAATTCGAAGATGCATCATATGCGATTACTTCTCCGGGGTTTCAATCAATTTCACATCGACGAATTTCCGCTTGCCATCACGATAGAAATCGACCAAGATTGATTCATTGATTTTTTTGTTGCCGTACAAATATTTGCGAAGGTCCAGCGTGCTGCTTATCGGCTTCCCATCCAACGCCACGATGATATCATTGGTCTTGATCCCGGCTTCTTCTGCCGGTCCGTAAGATTCAAGTACAATGGCGCCGTCTTCTACATCCTCAGGCAACGTAAGGTTATCATTCGATTCTTCATCCTTACTTACATACACCTTCAAATCAACCGTCGCCACACCAAGGTACGGCCTTCTCACTTTACCGTATTTCTCCAGCTCGCTAATAATCGGTATTGCTTGGTTGATCGGAATCGCAAACCCAAGTCCTTCCACACCGTACTGCGACACTTTCATCGAATTAATGCCGATGACCTTCCCATCCAGATTCACCAAAGCGCCGCCGCTATTCCCATGGTTGATGGCAGCGTCCGTCTGCAATAAACGCATCTCCCAATCAATACTTTCATCCATCGACAACGATATGGGAATAACCCGATCCAGCGATGAGATAATACCCAAGGTGAACGTCGGTGAGTACCCGAGGCCGAAGGGGTGACCAATGGCAATGGCCGCCTCCCCCTCTTGAAGAAGATCAGAATCGCCAAACTGAGCAACGCCAATCATTTTGCGACTCTCCACTTTAAGCACCGCCAAGTCCGTTAGCGCATCGGAACCCACCACTTCTGCCTCCAGACGCTCGCCATTCGAGAGGACGATCTCGACCGAAGAGGCGCCTTCAATGACATGGTGATTCGTTACGACTCTGCCCGTTGACCCGTCTAATCTATATATAATCCCCGAACCAATGCCGGATTCTTCCCGTTGTTGATCGTACCCATTCTGCATACTGATCACACTGACAATCGCAGGTTTCATCTGCTGCACAACATCAACAACACCCACGGGCTGACTTGTCGTAGGGGTCTGGGCAATGTTGGTTTCACGCCCATCTTCTTCAGCGGGATCCGACCACAACAAGATGACAATCACCAGAAGCACAATGACACCAATAACAGAAGCTATTACAATGGTGGGCGTCCAACGGGTATGACTACGCCATGCAGGCCAGAGGTCTTTCGATACCCTTCTACGTTCCCGATATGACACTTTGGATGAATAAAATTCATCGTCAAAAAGTCCCACAGCAACGCCCCCCTTTATGTGTTATGTCTCTATAATCATTTTACCTAAAAAAAACAGACTTCTCAAAAAAATGCGAATGTTTTAGAATTACACAACGGCCATCGATTCAACCCGATCCCAAGCTGTGGGGCGATCGTAGTACGTATCCATGAGCGTTACATTCCGGCCATCGGCATAAACACCCGAATCATACAATATATTATTCACCGTGAGCTTGGCTAAATCCAACATATTGTGTTCCCGGCTAAGATGCGCCAAATAGACGCGCTTCGTCCTAGCTGAGATCACATCACATAACGCTTCACCCGCAGCTTCGTTGGAAAGATGACCGACGTCACTCAAGATGCGCCGCTTAATATTCCAAGGATATTTGCCCACACGCAGCATCTGAATGTCGTGATTGGCCTCAAGCACGATCACGTCCGCATCTTTGATTTTCTCGCGCACAATCGGACTCATATACCCAATGTCTGTGGCAATACTCAATTTTGCTTGACCATCGTAGAAATTGTACGCTACGGGTTCCGCTGCATCATGGGATATGGGGAACGATTCCACCGTCATGGAACCGAACACAATCGTTTCTCCTGTGATAAAATGTTTGCGTTGACCCTCCTCCAAATCCCCCACCGTGCGATCCAATGCATTCCACGTTTTGAGGTTGGCGTATACAGGAAGCTTATGTTTTCTTGCGAAAGCACCCAGTCCATGTACATGGTCAGCGTGTTCGTGCGTGACCAATACACCGCTTAGTGAACCCGGATCAATACCTTGTGCTGTCAACAGAAATTCTAGCCGCTTCGCACTAAGTCCAGCGTCAAGGAGAATGCGCAACGATTCACATTCGATTAAAGTCGCGTTGCCTGTAGATCCACTGGATAATACCGAAAACCGAATTGCCATACATGACTCATCCTATCTGTATTTTGACGATGGCCCTTCAACAGCGCCATTCATGGCGTGCACATAATACGTGTCCCCGTTAGATACCACAACTCTCCAGTACGGTGCCAAGACGCGCTTCTCAGATTCAAAAATGGGACCGTGATAACCAAGTCTGACATCTGAAATTACCGTTCCTGAAGGTAAATACATCTCTGCTAAATTGACCAATATGGTATGTGCCGATAAAATCTTCGGAGCATCCGTAGTCGCGGATGTATCAACTTCCGCATAAGACATACGGTAACCTGTGACCCATGCATTCTCTTGCACGAATTCTAATCTCGCTTCGAACATCGGTAGATCGCGGTACATTTGGTTCATCACCAATACGACACCCTCACTACGGAATGCATAAGGATCGGGGACATAATCTTTAATTACAGGTATATGCTCAATTAACCTCTCTACTAGTGCCTTGCGATTATCAAGTATACTTACAGGGAGTGGGGAAACAAGTCTTTCCATTTCCTGTTGCTCCTCCAAGGCTTGCTGTTCCTTGGCGAATCGCACTGTAATTTCTTGCAGCGCCGGGGTTTTTGCTGGAATTTCACATGCCAACCGAATGTCTTTGGACGTTAGCAACCGATTCAATTCCTCCCGTTGGGAGGCTTGTTTCGAAAAAATCGTTAAGTTTAGCTCATCCATCCAAAGCTGATAACCTAATAATAAATTTAACACAAGAAACGCGATGATGAGCAATGATTTTGCGCGACTCCAATCCATTACGGTGCGCCTCCCTTCACCAAAGCACGCACACTGCCGTCTTGCATTTCAACCGCCCAGAACGGTTCGAATTGAATGCTCGTCTCCTTATGTCGCACTCGATAAGCGGGATACACATGTTTGATTTGTTCACGGTCTGGATAAGCGTTCAGTAAATCCAACAAGTTGTCACTGCCCATAAGCACTACCTGCGTTCTTGCGACGGCGCTTCCTTCGAGTTGCATAACAGAACGCTCATATCCTGTAATTACGCGATTTCGCAAAGTAATGTTTATATCACCGAATGGGATCGTATTCGTCAGGGATATTACAGGATACGCCCCAGAATAGGAACCTACATAATGACGGAACGTGATATTTTGTTCTCCTGAAATCTCACGACTGTTGCTAATGCTTTGCAACATGTAATCGCCATTCCAACCCCCGTGCCGATTAATAAACTGAATGGCAGAGCGCACGGTATCCAATATATTCTGTGATCCTTCTGCAGGCGCGGCTGGATTCGTGTATCTCATCTGTTGTGTATTTGCTGAGAGCCTTAGGCCCCGCTTACCGTCTGTATAGATTTCTGATCCATCACGCTCCTTTAAATTTCGGGTGCTATAAGGATCGGGAAATAGACTTCGCTGCAGTTGTTCCCCTGAGAACACTCGATATGGAAACTCATATTGTATCATAACGAGCGGTTCCAACGGTATGTAGTGCTTGTTATCGAAGCGCGCATACCTTGACTTCATTTCACCAAAACCAACGAACCGCTCTACATCCTTCGCCGTTAAGTCAGCATTCATGGCTTCATAGGCCATCTGACTTCTGGTGTTTAAGAAGAAGACACGAACTTCTTCCCGATCGGAGCGCGAATATATATATACCCTGTCAATCCTCATCAAATTGGCCAAATCTTCGCCTTGCACATTGATCGCCTGCTGAATAACCGTAAGAGGCAATGACTCAGGGAAACGAATTTCAATGCCTTGAATCGCCTGATTGGCAATGGACCATACTTCATTCGCATCACTCGCAACACGCAAATCGCCGAACGAACGCTGTTTGACAATGTTCATAATCATCTCATAGAAAATCATTCGGGGATAGAGCATAACATGTTCATTATCGCCGTAATGAAGGACAATATCTTGCGGCTCAACCAGTGCAACCATCTCAGACTGTGTTCCAGTCAACTCCGTCTCAACGAATTCAGTTTGTATGCTCTCTTCGAAGTTTGGTGAACTGTTCACCAACAAATAACTTTGAATGAGACTTGCAGCAACCAGCGTGACCAAGAATAACGTTTTGGCAGACTCCATTATCTTCTTTCACGCTCCCCCGGCTTGGTAGGAAGTGTGAACACCACCCGTGTCCCCGCTCCGACCTGCGAATCAATTCGGATCGTCCCCCCATGCGCCTTCACAATTTCCAGGGCAATACTTAGTCCCAAACCTGTTCCGCCCATGTCACGCGACCGCGCCTTATCCACTCGGTAGAAACGTTCAAAAATTCGATCCAAGTCTTTCTTTGGAATACCCGTGCCTTGGTCACGGATCGAAATTTCAATTTTCTCAGTAGGCATTGTCGAATTCACATCAATCCGTTGTGCTTCTAATTTAACTTCCCCACCTTTGGGACTGAATTTCATAGCATTCGAAATTAAGTTGTCCAACACTTGATCGATCGCATCCCGATCGGCATACACTAACAATTCATCGATGTCGGATTCCACGATAAGTTCCATGCTGCGTTGACTCGCTTGTACG
This sequence comes from Paenibacillus sp., assembly GCA_044353165.1. Lineage (GTDB taxonomy): Bacteria > Bacillota > Bacilli > Paenibacillales > YIM-B00363 > JBILCM01. The sequence continues at coordinate 35,123 of JBILCM010000003.1, read as the reverse complement.
GAAAACCGGTCGGCCACCTCTTCCAAGATGGTCACAATATTCAACGTTTCACGGCGCAACTTCAGCTGATGCGAGTCCAAGCGTGACAGATGCAACAGATCCGTGACAAGTCGAATCATTCGTTCCGTCTCGTTGCGTGTAACGCCAATAAAACGTTGGGCTAAACTGGGATCTTCGATGACGCCTTCGTCTAATGCTTCCAAATAACTTTTTATCGTTGTGAGGGGGGTGCGTAATTCATGCGATACGTTGGCAACAAATTCTTTTCTTGATGTTTCCATTTGTTCTTGCTCGGTCACATCATGAAGTAACAGCACCGTCCCTATGACACCTAGCCCTCTGCGTTGGATGGGTGAGTATGTGATTTTTGCCGTCAAGGATTCTTCATTTATCTCGGTAGGTTTGAGTTTCACAACGTGAACTGCCCCCTGCTGCCAAGCATGCTCGGAAACTTCCCCCGCAGTGAGTTGCAGCAATGTCAAGACTTCCTGCCCTTCAACTGATTGATCCGCAGGAATGGCCAACATAGCTCTTGCCCGTCGGTTCATGACAATAACACGACGTTGTTCGTCTGCAGCAATGACACCATCACTCATATTCGATAATATCGATGCTAATTTTTCTTTCTCCTCCTCGATGGAGAAGAGCGCTTCTCTCAATCGCTGCGTCATATCATTGAATGCAAGGCCCAATTGACCAATCTCATCGCCAGTTAACACATGAACCTGCTGATCCAGGTTGCCAACAGCCATAGCCGCAGCCTTATTTGTAATTTCTTTGATTGGTGCTGTAATCATATTTGAAAGGATGATCCCTAGCAATGCTGTGAGCACAAGTGCAATCAGTGTTCCCGTAAATAAGAACTGTTTGATACGATTCATCGTCGAGAACAAGCCTTCCATCGATGAAACGACATAGATCGCGCCGATCACTTTGCCATCCGTGCGAACAGGCATAGCAATTGATAATTTGCGTTGTCCATCCGAATCCATCATCGTTCGTTCGTTGCCGCGAATGCCTTGTAGCGCACGGCTCACTTCGAGCTGAGCATTCTTCTGACCCACGAATCCATCGAATTGTTGTCCTGATGCACTTACAATGATACCATTCATGTCGATGACTTGAATTTCTGTGTTATTCGTTGCAAATAAATTCTGAATAAAAATATTCAAATCATCATATGTTTGATTCCCATCAGATGTAGCAACGTCCAAATAATCCTCAACATACTCAGCCAATAGATGCGCTTCGTTGTATATGTTCTCTTTGAAATTGCCGTAGAATGAGTCTTCTAGCGTTCGAATAAAATACACGCCAATAAGCTGCATTGCAACCAATATAAGCAATACATAGATGATGATCAGCCGCATTTGGATGGTTTGCAGTTGACGGAAGGCTTTCATTGCCCGGGAAATCCTCCGATTTTGGGGTTTCGCATGAGGTACCCAAGTCCTCGACGTGTAAGAATATACTCGGGCTTGCTTGGGTCATCTTCGATTTTTTCACGTAGTCTGCGAACCGTGACATCCACCGTTCGTACATCGCCAAAATATTCAAACCCCCATACGGCTTGAAGGAGATGTTCTCGCGTCATCACTTTCCCGCTATGTTTGGCCAAGTAATGGATGAGTTCAAATTCTCGATGTGTTAAATCGATCGGATTCCCATCTTTGTAGAGAACATACATGTCGCTGTCAATCAGGAAGTGGAATATCCTGAACTTATTACTCGCGGAAGTGTCTACCGTGTCTGAAGTAGATGTTGTGTTCCATTTGGATTGTCGACGCAAGTGAGCTCTGACCCGTGCCAATAATTCCCGATTGGAGAAAGGTTTGGTCACATAATCATCTGCACCAAGTTCCAAACCCAACACTTTATCCAACTCCGTATCTTTAGCAGTTAACATGATGATGGGTATGCTTAGCTTTGCGCGTACTTCCCGACAAACATCCATCCCATCCTTGAAAGGCAACATCAAGTCTAGCAGAATAAGATCCGGGTCTTCGCTTAGTGCCAGTTCTACAGCTGCCAACCCATCATATGCGCACACGACCTCATAACCCTCTTTTTCCAAACTGAACTTCAGAATTTCGGCAATCGGCTTTTCATCGTCAACCACAAGGATTTTTCCATGCATCATGAGTTCACCGCCTTTGAAGTCATTTTAACATAAAAAAGGGGCGTGAGACGAACCGCAGCTCGTCTTCCCCCTCATGATTTCATTATATTCTCAAGTAACTCATTGGATTTTTTTCCTTGCCGTTGACGATCACTTCAAAATGCAGGTGCACGCCGAAGGAACGGCCTGTGTCGCCCATAATGCCAATTTTATCACCTTTCTCAACAATAGAGCCTTCCTTCACTGTTATTTTACTTAAATGAGCATATAAGGTCTGATAACCGTTCTTATGATCTACAATCACTGCATTGCCATAGTCATCTTTACGCCCAGCAAATATCACTTTGCCGTGGTCTGCCACCAGGATGTTCCGATTTCGAGAGACAATATCTATTCCCTTATGTTGACGTCCCCAACGTTTGCCATAACCACTCGAAACGCGCCCCGACATTACAGGCCATATGAATTTCCCGGAACCTTCGCCTCGTATGATTCTCGTACCGCGCTTCACGATGGCTGGAATGGGTTCATCAATAATGATCTCATTCGTAATTTCTTCCTCAACCATAAAGCCATTCATTCGGGTAAGCAGATAGGTAACTTTCTTGACGCCATCTTTCCCTGGACGGATCGTCTTGGTAGAGCCATTACGCATCGTCTTGTCCTCTTTGTAAATAATTTCATGCGTAATTGCAATCGTTTCGGTAACTTTCTGAACGGACTCAATCGTTACAGCTGGTTTAGGCATCGTAACGTCCAGAAGATCACCAATGCGTATGAGGTCACGATCAATTAAATCTTTATGATGTTGGTTTTTGTTATAGATCAGCTGTAGGGGCACATCCAGTTTTTCCGCAATCGTAGAGGGTGTGTCACCCTCCTTAACAACATATTTGGCAGGTTGGATATTCCCGTTAATAAGCAGGTCGATGACCGTCTTCTTATCCATCACATCATTCGGTTTAATGTCACGATGAAGCAATTCAATCGGTTCCAATATCCGAACAGATAACATATCGGTCTTGCTCTCTCCCAAAATTCGGTCGTCGGATGCTTTCTTCGTGGATGCAGCAAGTGTGGTCACACCCTCGATGATCTCTTGACCGGTAGAGACTCTTTGCTTCACCTGATCTAGTATTTCCTTGGCGGTCGCTTCATCCTTCACGATTGCAAGCGCTTTCCCATTAATGATGATTTGAACGCCCGTTGGCTTTGCTTGAATCTTGGCATCAAGTGTGGCTAACGTCTCGGCATCCTCAGCTGCTCCACGGAAGATCGACTTTCTTTCGATTCGAATCTGTTCCCGGTCCAAGACCCACCTTGCATTCGGATGCTCTAGTGACGCTTGTTTAAGTTTCTTTGTGAGCAACGTCTCCATCAATAGAGGAGAACTCATTTCGCCTATCAATTGATCTTGAATGAACACACGGTACACATCATTCATATTGTTCTTAACGTACTGGTTACAAATCAACAACACGGCAACAAAAAGAAAGAAATAACCCGCATTCTTTGCAACTCGGTATCGGTTTTTCTCCAACCAAGGCTCAAAGTTCCTGAGCATGTCCTTCATTCGGATATTCAGTTTTGTATGTATGCCCTTCGCTTTTATCACTAGAATGGCGTGGGTGCACTTCGCCAGAATGGTCCCGAACAGCACTTTTCCCCAGAAACGTGTCATGATCGCCTCCTATGGGTCGGAATGTAAACGTGTTCTTAAATTTACCACAACATCCTCCCATCAATCAATACATGCCTCTAAATTTTTCCTATCTACCCTCTCTTGACCACTTCTTGGATGTAACGTTCCCGATCCGTAGCAAGTTGAATGATTTGACCACCCACATTCACAATCGGTCTTGTTGGTTTGTTACGATCCACAAACATCACTTCAGCCAGTGAACCATCATTTAATTTGACCATAGATCCACTTCGAAGTCCGGTTGCATTGAAAGCGAATGTTAAGACAATGGATGATTCGTAACGCCAGTATGCTTCTTTCATCATATTCTCCAACTCCAAGAATGGCGATGCCATTCTATTCTGTTGGCGTGTGAATGTTGTACTATGAAAATGATCTGCAATTGCAATGACTTTCGCGTATAAATGTATTTTCTCTGTTTTTAAACCGAGTGGATATCCTGTTCCATCCATACGTTCATGATGTTGCAACGCACTTAATTTGATGCCTTCATTGAGGCTGGGAACATTCTTAAGAAGATTGAATCCATAAACGGTATGTTTTTTGTATTCCTCAAATTCACTAGCTGTCAAAGGCGCGGTTTTGTTTAGGATCGATTTTTGAATTTGTAAATTGCCTATATTATGAACCAAACCGGCGAAAGCAATGGACACTGTATCCATTTGCGGAAGCAACATCCAGCGTGCGATGTGATAACCCGTTAAACCCACCATAATACTAATGTGCATCCAGTCATCTTCATCATTCGTTCGGGGAGGAACGAAGGACAACGGATCATACATGTTAACGGACTTGAGCAGTTTTTCTTGCTTTGAACGCAACTCAAGCAATTTGAGTGCATTGCCACCTGAAACAAGAGATGCGAATGATTGTTTCATCATGCTATAGAGTTCATTATATTCTTCACGGAATGACGCAATAGGATCATTCTGGATTAAGGGTTCGTCCGCAATGACTTCAATTCCGACAATGTTTGGATCATTCGGGTCTCCTTCAATGTCCACACTCGGAATTAAGAACGCCTGCAAAATTTCCACATCGCGAGGGCTCAACTTTCTGGTTTTCGCCATTAATAGGTTTCCGAGTGATGTTCGAACGTCGTTTATGAGTTTTTCGCCTGATTTAAGTGTAGAAACATGAACAACGACCATCTGCGTTACCTCTTTAGAATTTAGAATGATACTTACTTATTCTTACTCTGTTGAAATATCCGCAATTTCCTCAACTTCATCGCCGACGCTCTCGCTTTTCTCTACTTGCGTAACGGTGGCCACTTCATCGTCCTCCCGCGTGTGGATGAGTCGAACGCCCTGTGTATTGCGCCCCATTGACGAAATGCCTTCCATGCTCGTTCGAATGACTGTCCCTGATTCCGTAATAATCATGAGATCTTGGTCTTCTCGCACGACTTTCAGGCCGACTACCCAACCATTCTTAGGCGTAACGTGTAACGTCTTAACCCCTTTGCCGCCACGTGACTGCGTGCGATATTCCGACATCGGTGTGCGCTTCCCATAACCCTTCGAGGTCACGATTAAAACATCGTCGTGCTCTTCAGCCACATCCATATCAATGACTTCATCATGAAGCGAGAGGTGAATTCCTTTCACGCCTGTTGCTGTGCGTCCCATCGCACGAACTTCATCCTCAGGGTAACGAATGGATAGTCCTTGTTTGGTTCCCATAACAATCTGTCTTTGGCCGTCGGTCAATCGGACCCCTATCAGTTCGTCGTCTTCACGAAGTCCAAGCGCGATAATTCCGCCTTTACGAATGTGTGCAAAGTCATCTAATGGCGTCTTCTTGACAACGCCTTGTTTGGTGGCAAAGAATAAATATTTATTCGACTCGCCAACATCACGAATTGGGATGACAGCGTGAATCCGCTCACCTTGTTCGATTTGGAGGAGGTTAATGACGGGTGTCCCTCGAGCTGTGCGACCAAGCTCAGGCACCTCATAAGCTTTCATTCGATAAGCCTTGCCTTTGTTGCTTACAAACAGCAAGTAATGATGCGTATTGGTGACAAATAAGTGCTGAACAAAATCGTTATCCTTGGTGTCCATCCCAATAATACCTCGGCCACCGCGCCGTTGACTGCGATATGTCGCCACAGGAATTCTCTTAATGTAACCCGTGTGAGAGATTGTAATTAAAACTTCTTCCTGGGGAATTAAATCTTCATCCAAGATCATATCGTCACTGATCGTAATTTCTGTCCGGCGAGCATCCGAAAAGCGATCGCGAATTTCTTTCAGTTCATCGCTTATGATCGATAGAACAAGTTGATTATCCGATAAAATGGCTACATATTCAGCGATTTTCTGAATCAATTCAGCATACTCATTCTCAATTTTTTCTCGTTCCAGGCCGGTCAGTCGTTGCAAACGCATCTCAAGTATAGCCTGGGCTTGTTCCTCTGATAATGCGAACTGAGACATCAAACCTATACGTGCCTCTTCCGTCGTTCTGGATGCGCGGATCAGTGCGATGACCGCATCAAGATGATCGAGTGCGATCCGCAGTCCCTCTAGAATGTGTGCGCGTGCGCGCGCCTTGCGCAAGTCATAATCTGTTCTGCGCCGAATAATTTCAATCTGATGCTCCAAGTAATGGTGAAGCGCATCGCGCAAATTTAACACTTTGGGTTCACCATTCACGAGCGCAAGCATGTTGATGCCGAAATTCAGTTGCATCGATGTTTGTTTATAAAGATTGTTCAGGATCACACTCGGATTCACGTCACGCCGAAGTTCAATCACAATCCTCATTCCGTTGCGGTCGGATTCATCGCGTAAATCTGTAATGCCTTCTATTCGCTTCTCGCGGACTAGTTCTGCAATTTTCTCAATCAGTTTCGCTTTGATCACTTGGTACGGGAGCTCTGTAACAATAATTCGCCCCTTACCGTTGACTTCCTCAATTTCGGCACGAGCTCGCATGGTGATAGAACCGCGCCCCGTTGTGTACGCTTGTTTGATGCCTTCTCTCCCAAGAATGAAGCCGGCAGTTGGGAAATCTGGCCCCTTGATGACGGCCATTAATTCTGACGAAGTCGTCTCCGGTTTTTCAATAAGCATTAACGTACCGTCAATTACCTCACCTAAGTTGTGCGGGGGAATGTTTGTTGCCATGCCGACCGCGATCCCTGATATCCCGTTCACTAACAAGTTGGGAAACCGAGACGGCATTACGGCCGGTTCTTGTTCTTCCCCGTCGTAGTTGGGAATAAAATCGACCGTATCTTTATGAATGTCCCGCAGCAATTCCATTGCGATTCGTGACAACTTGGCTTCTGTATAACGCATCGCCGCTGCAGCATCACCATCGATTGAACCAAAGTTTCCATGGCCATCGATCAACATATACCGTAGTGAGAAGTCTTGCGCCATGCGAACCATTGTCTCATATACAGCTGAATCTCCGTGCGGATGATATTTTCCGATGACTTCACCGACAATCCGCGCTGATTTCTTGTAGGGCTTGTCCGGTGACATGCCTAGTTCGGACATGGCATACAAGATTCGACGATGGACAGGTTTTAATCCATCCCGAACATCCGGCAAGGCTCGACTTACGATAATGCTCATCGCATAATCCATGAAGGACGATCGCATCTCGGTTCCAATATCTCGTTCTTGAATATGTTGTACTTTCTCGTCCGCCACGATCGATCCACCTGTCTTCCACTTTGGTTAACTTTTATTTATACGTCCAAGTTTTTCACATATTTTGCATGCTGTTGAATAAATTCACGCCGCGGTTCCACGTTGTCGCCCATAAGTGTATCGAAAATTTCATCTGCTAATGCTGCATCTTGAATGGATACTTGTAACAATGTACGACTATCCGGATCCATCGTTGTCTCCCATAATTGACCGGGGTTCATCTCACCCAAACCTTTATACCGTTGGACATTGGGTTTGGCTCCGTTACCGAATTCCGCGAAAATTTGGTCGCGCTGCCTATCGTTGTAAGCATATCGAACAACTTTATTTTTCTCAATCTTATATAACGGAGGTTGGGCAATATAAACATAACCAATCTCAATGATTTGGCGCATATAACGATAGAAGAACGTAAGGAGCAATGTGCGGATATGGGCACCGTCCACGTCGGCATCGGTCATGATAATAATTTTGTGATAACGCGCTTTCTGAACGTCAAAGTCTTCACCAATGCCCGTACCCAACGCTGTGATGATGGCGCGGATTTCCGAATTGGAGAGAATTCTATCCAGACGCGCTTTCTCTACATTCAGGATTTTACCACGAAGCGGTAAAATGGCCTGAAAATGACGATCCCTACCTTGCTTTGCAGAACCGCCCGCTGAGTCGCCCTCGACAATGTAGACTTCAGAAATCGAGGCATCTTTGGATGAACAATCAGCCAATTTCCCAGGCAATGAACTAACCTCTAACGCACTTTTCCGTCGGGTCAATTCCCTTGCCTTCCTGGCAGCTTCCCTTGCCCGCGCCGCTTGAAGTGATTTTTCAACAATCCTTCTCGCGACAGCTGGGTTTTCATTCATGAATTCTTGTAATTTTTCAGCAAATAACGACTCTACAATACCCCGGACTTCGCTATTGCCCAACTTTGTCTTGGTTTGTCCCTCGAATTGCGGTTCCGGTATTTTTATGGAAATAATCGCTGTAAGTCCTTCACGAACGTCTTCGCCTGTGAGATTCGCTTCACTGTCCTTCATGATGCCCGTTCTTCTAGAATATTCGTTAATGATTCGTGTTAATGCACTCTTAAAACCTGACTCGTGGGAGCCGCCTTCATGAGTATTAATGTTATTGGCAAAAGAATAAATATTCTCTGTGTAGGAATCATTATACTGCAGAGCAATCTCAACATGAATATGATCTTTACGACCTTCGATATAGACCGGGGATTGATGAACGGGCTCCCGATTTCGATTTAACCATTCTACGAAGGATACGATTCCGCCTTCGTATTTATATGTGTTCTCTTGATCACTTCGCTCGTCACGAAGCACAATTTCAATACCGGCGTTAAGAAAAGCAAGCTCACGAAGCCTTGATTGGAGAATGTCGTAATCATATTCCGTTGTTTCTGTAAAAATTTCAACATCGGGTCTGAAAGTGACTGTTGTTCCCGTTTCATTCGTTGTCCCAATTATTTTTAAATCATACTGCGGTGCACCGCGTCTGTACTCTTGTTGATGAACAAAACCATCTCTGCGAACTGTAACGATGACTTGTTCAGAGAGCGCATTAACAACGGATACACCAACCCCATGCAGTCCGCCAGACACTTTGTATCCTTCTCCACCAAACTTACCACCCGCATGCAAAACTGTCATAACCACTTCGATTGCTGGACGTTTCATCTTCGGGTGTTCGCCTACAGGAATACCACGACCATTATCTATCACCGTAATGGAATTATCCTGATGAACGATAACAATAATCTGGTTGCAATAACCGGCTAAAGCTTCATCAATGCTGTTATCCACAACTTCCCAAACCAAATGATGCAACCCTCGTCCACTCGTTGAGCCAATATACATCCCTGGACGTTTGCGGACAGCTTCTAGACCTTCTAATACTTGGATTTGATTTTCATCATAAATAGGTTGATTGACTGACATCATTCCACCACTCCATCACGGATTGTTGCGATTTTATATTACAGGATGAATGCAGGTTGCTGAGCACGTTTCTTGATTGTTGTTGAGGAGATCGGAGAAAGATAAACTTTGGTTTTTGTAACGATTATGGATTTGGGCTCTTCCTCACCAATGCTTTCAAGTACATTTTCTTTGTTTGCATGCATAAAGAAAGCTTTTGAAATTTTTGAGGACGTCTCGATGTTTACATCAAATACAGCAATTAATTCATTTGAACGTATAACGAAGTCTCCCCCAAGGTGAATGAACATAGCAAAATTCTCCTTTCGTCACATGGGTTCAATGGTTACTGATCCGTTGGAAACATGAAACAATGTCATTTCATTCCTCGATTTTATGGGAATACCTTCTAAACTCGTCGTCGTGATGAACGTCTGTACTTTTGATCGGAATGTTTCTATCAGTTGGCTTTGTCGGTTGCGATCCAATTCAGATAACACATCATCCAGAAGCAGAACAGGATACTCTCCGGTCTCCTCATTCATCAATTCAATTTCAGCCAACTTTAAAGACAGCGCTGTTGTTCGCTGCTGTCCTTGAGAACCGTAATGATAAACGTCTTTATCGTTTATTGTTAATAACAAGTCATCCCGGTGAGGACCAACCAACGTAGTTCCTCTGCGCAACTCTTGTTCTCTCACATGTGATAACTTTATCATAAAACGTTCAAATAAGACAGTTTCATCTTCCTGATGATCGCTTTCGATTGAAGGAACGTAAGTTACCACAAGTTTTTCTGCGCCATGCGTAATTTCATGATGAATGGACTGTGCCCATACTTGAAGCTTCTGCATGAAGTTTTGCCTTCTTTTCATAATTTTAGAACCGAATGTAGCCAATTGCTCGTTCCATACGGCAAGCAACCCTTCATTCACTGCTTTAAGTGCATCTCCACTCCTTAAAAAATTATTTCTTTGAAAAAGGATTTTATTGTATTGACCCAGTGCATATAAATAAGAAGGATACACTTGCGCAATTTCCATATCAAGAAATCTTCTCCTGATCACCGGTGAACCTTTTACAATCGAGAGATCCTCAGGAGCAAAAAGCACAACATTCAACGTGCCGATATACTCGCTTAACTTTCGTTGTTCGAGACCATTAATCCGCGCTTTTTTTCCATGCTCCGTCAAATCAAGTTGAAGATGACAATCGCCATATTTACGCTGAATAGAAGCAGTTAATGTTGCATGTGCTTCATTCCATTGAATCATTTCTTTATCTCTTGAAGTTCGATGCGACTTTGTAAGAGATAACATGAAGATCGCTTCTAACAAATTTGTCTTTCCTTGCGCATTCTGTCCGATAAACACGTTCAAAGGTTGTTCTGTATTCAATTCAATCGATTTGTAATTTCGATAATTACGCAGTGACATCGAATGGAGTATCATATGATCGTAAAAACCCCATGTCCCTGAACACGAATTGAATCACCGCGGTACAATTTGCGACCTCGTCGATTTTCCTTTTGATCGTTTATAAAAATTTCAGTTTCGTTAAGAAAAAATTTTGCATGACCGCCAGAGCTTATACAATCTGTAATTTTCAACATTTGACCCAGTGTGATGTATTCTGTGTCAATTTTTACTTTTCGCATGGTTGCTAGCCCTTTCGGTAAAGATGAATTAGTTCGTCGTTCGGTAAGGTAAAATCAAGTGCAAGATACCTTCTTCAGCTTCACACTTCAGGATCATTGGACTCATCGCCCCTGTGAATCCAATATGAATCGTGTCTTGTTTGATTACACGCAAAACATCAAGCATATACTTAGAGTTAAATGATATACGAAGTTGTTCCCCAACGGATCGAATAATTTCAAGTTGCTCAATCACTTTACCGAGTTCATTGGAACTCGATGATATCTCCACTTGCGTTGGATGATCTTCTGAAGTTAATCGAACAATATTTGTTTTTTCTTCCCGGGATAATAAATAAGCCCGCTCAATAGCATCTGACAATGGCTTCACGTGAAATGACAATTCTGTTCTGTAAGATTGAGGAATTATTTTTGAAGTATCCGGATACGTACCATCCAGAATTCGAGTATAGAATAAGACTTGACCCAAGCGGAACAACACTTGATTTTCAGAAACGACCACATCGATCATACCATCTTGTTCAGGAAGTATTTTACTTAATTCATTTAAATTTTTCCCAGAAATGACGATATGTTGAAATTCTTTTCCTTCTGAACCTGGTATTTTCTTTTCAATGCTGGCTAGCCGATGCCGGTCGGTAGCAACAAATTTGAGAATTTCGTCTTTTAAATTCCACAATACGCCTGTTAAAACCGGAGTTGATTCATTCGCGGATACTGCAAATGAGACCTGATGAATCATGTGATCGAGCAAATGACTGGATATCGAAAAACTGTTTTTTTCTGAAATTCTCGGCAATGAAGGATATTCATCAGAATCTAATCCTGTCAGTTGAATTTCAGTTGAGCCTGACGTTATCAAAATTTGTTGCCTGTTATCTGAAATCATATGAATATCTTTCGTCGGCAATTTGCGAATAATCTCTATAAAAAATTTTGCAGGAACTACAATACTGCCTGTTTTCTCAACTTGAACGACAGTTTCTTCGTTGGTTTGAGTAGGAACAAAACTTTGAATCCATATATCTGTATCGCTTGCCGTTAGCGTGACACCATCATGATGAACATCCATCTTAATCCCAAGGAGTATAGGTACTGTTGTTCTATTAGAAATGGCTCGACTAACATGTTGAATCGCTTCGTTTAATTGTGCCTTCTGAATTGTAAATTTCAATGAGTTCACGCTCCGTTAGTATCATAATAATAATTAATTATATCGTAGTAATAGTAGTAGGCAGTGTTGAATTGTGGAAAACTTTAGAATGAAGCGAATTAAAGCCTTTTCACTTGTGTATAGATTGTGAGCAGGCTTCAATGTTATCCAGAGGGATTTTTAACTTTATCTCGTAACGTTTGCAACACTTTATACAGCTCTTGATCTGATTTCAACAATTCGGTGATTTTGACATGCGCATGGATGACTGTTGTATGGTCGCGACCACCGAACGCTTCACCTATTTTAGGCAAGGAGTAATCCGTTAATTCTCGACAAAGATACATTGCGATTTGTCTAGGATAAGCAACATTGCGTGTTCGTTTCTTGGCTTTAAAATCTTCTGTTTTTAATCCATAAAAATCACCAACTCGCTGTTGTATATCTTGTATCGTGACTTTGCGGTTGCGGGAATTTGGAATAATGTCTTTCAATGCATCTGCTGCAAGTTGTACAGTCACATCTTCATTCACTAATGAAGAATAGGCGACAACGCGGATCAAAGCTCCTTCTAACTCACGTATGTTCGTATCAATCTGACTTGCAATGTACATCATGGCTTCATTCGGTATATCAATATTCTCGGCTTTTGCTTTTTTTCTTAAAATCGCAATTCTTGTTTCCAAATCAGGAGGTTGAATGTCTGTAATAAGTCCCCATTCAAACCTCGAGCGCAATCGTTCTTCTAGCTTCGTAATTTCTTTCGGTGGCCTATCGCTTGAGATCACAATTTGTTTTCTCTCTTCGTGCAACGCATTGAAAGTATGAAAAAACTCTTCCTGGGTTTGTTCTTTGCCAGCAAGAAACTGAATATCATCAATAAGCAAAACGTCAATATTGCGATATTTGTTACGAAAATTCTCGCCCCGATTGTCACGGATTGCATTGATAAATTCATTCGTAAATTTTTCAGAGGATATGTATAGTACGCGCAAATTTTGATGATGCTCTGTAATGTAATGCCCAATGGCATGCATTAAATGTGTTTTCCCTAAGCCCACACCGCCATAAATGAATAATGGGTTATAAGCTTTTGCTGGAGCTTCGGCAACAGCGAGTGAAGCTGCATGAGCGAATCGGTTGTTTGCACCAATAACGAATGTTTCGAATATATATTTGGAATTCAACATCGATCCGCCAGTATTCACTATTTCAGCGTAGTGAGTTTGTTTTTTCACTGGTTCTGGAACAATCTTTGTCTGGAATGCTTCGCGCTCTTCTTCTGTGAAAATTTTTATTTCGACTTCTTGACCTGTGAAATCCAAAACAGCATTAGAAATCAGCTTCAAATATCGATTTTCAATCCATTCCTTATTAAATTTACTAGGTGCAAAAATATGCAGCGTATTGTCGGCAAGTTCAGATGCACTCGTCGATTTTAGCCATGTCTCAAAACTAGGACCGCTAACTTTCATTTGTAATAAGTTAAGTACATTGTGCCATAAATTCGAAAGTTGGTTGTCCACAATCAGTACGCTCCTTTAATCCAATCCGTAACATGACTTCATAGGTTGAAAATTGTCGATTTTTGAAAGATTATAGAGCCATGATCGATTCATTTATCAACAAAACCACAATTTTCACTATAATAATATCCACATATATATGAGTTGTACATAAAATTATCCACAGCCTGTTTATAAATTAGAGGATAAATTATTTTTATTCACAAGGAAAACAAAATAAATATATCAAAATTAGCGGTTCTTTTCAATGGAAAGTTGATTTTTATCCACATCTCCATTCTTTTTAATTTACTTTATCTACAACTAAGAATTTTGTGGGACAATTGTTCATATATCGACATTTTTCGTGGATATCCGAGATTTTTATTTACTTGTTTTATCCACATTTTATTTTACTTGACATTATCTATTCAGAATGGTTTAATTTTAAGAGTGTCTTATTTTTACTTGTAACGCGTTTAAGGAGGTGTCGATTGATGAGACCCACATTTAGACCTAACGTCAACAAACGGAAGAAGGTTCACGGCTTCCGCAAACGAATGGCTACGAAGAATGGTCGTAAAGTGCTATCAGCACGTCGTCGTAAAGGCAGAAAAGTGATTAGCGCTTAATTGAATCAACCATAGAAGTAGAAGGACCACTTTTGTGGTCTTTTTTAAGTATAAGAATGCATACAGATTTAGACCATGCCTTCTTAGTTGCATCAATTCATCATTTTTATCAGAGGTCATTTCAGTGCAAAAGAGACTTCGGCTAAGGAAAAGACAGGACTTTGCCAAAACATATAGGCACGGTAAGGCATCCGCAAATCACCAGTTTGTGATTTATTGCCGTAGGGTTGTTGCAGTGGAACAATTCCGTTTTGGTATCTCTGCAAGCAAAAAAATTGGGAACGCAGTAGTGCGAAACTTGATCCGGCGCCGGGTAAAAGAAATTATTCGAACGATGGAAGATCGAATTTCGCTTCATTACGATATCGTCTGTATTGTAAGAAAACCTGCCTTAGAGTTGGATTATCTTTCTTTACAGCGAAGTCTTCTTCACATTCTAAAGCGTGCGGGACTGTTAGAATCGTCTCCTCCCAGAAAGCAATCCTAAATGTGTCTCCGCTTTTCTTTTCTTTGCTTTCTAATGTGTGGTATAGTGTAGGATGATATGAGCCTAGGAGGTTTTTTCTTTGTTTTTTCGATTTTCTTGGAAATGGTCAATCCTGTTAGCGTTCATTTTTCTTGCAGGTTGCAGCACCACTGAATTCACTATCAATCGCGATAATCCTTGGAATAAATACATTGTCGGACCACTTTCTGATTTCCTTGACTTGTTGGCGAACCTCATGTTCGAACAATATGGACTTGCACTCCTTGTAATCACAATTATTGTGCGGTTGATTATCCTACCGCTAACATTAAAGCAATATCGTTCGTCCAAACAAATGCAATTGCTCCAACCTGAACTCAAAAAAATTCGCGAGAAATTTAGTTCCGATCCGAAGAAACAACAAGAAGAGACGATGAAGTTATTTCAGAAGTCTGGTGTGAATCCATTAAGCGGGTGCTTTCCATTACTCGTGCAAATGCCTGTTTTATTCGCCTTATATTATTCCATTCTTGGAAATCCTAACATTCGTACACATGATTTCCTTTGGATGCAACTTGGTTCACCCGATCCCATTTACTTACTTCCGGTTCTTGCCGCGGTAACGACGTTCATTCAACAGAAAATGATGCAATCTCAGATGCCTAACAATATGCAAATCTTACTCATCATTTTTCCAGTATTAATCCTTGTTATGTCATTGCAATTTCCTTCGGCACTTGTGTTATATTGGGTATATAGCAACCTGTTCACTATTGTTCAGACGTATTTCCTCTATAAGCCAAGTTTAAGGGGCGATCCGGCCAAATGACTAAACACCTGTTTACTGGGAAGTCCGTTGATGATGCAGTTCGCAAAGGCTTGAATGAACTTGGTTTGTCAAAATCACAAGTGATTGTAAGCGTATTAGAACTGCCTTCAAGGGGAATATTAGGTTTCATTGGTGCGAAGGACGCGAAAGTTTTTCTTGAAATACGTCAAACAGAAGTTGAACAAGAACTAGACTTTGTAGCAGAATCGAAGCGTTATCTTGCAATGATTTTGGATGACATGGGAATGGATGCAAATATTAAACAAACAACTTCTGATGACGGCTCAATCATCTTTCAAGTTTCGGGCAAAGATGTAGGTGCTCTAATCGGTCGTCGTGGCCAAACGTTAGACGCTGTTCAGCTCGTGATGAATGTGTTTGTGAATCGATTAACAGACGAGCATGCACGGATCGTTGTTGATGCAGAAGGTTTTCGGGATCGTAGAAGGAAAACCTTAGAAGATTTATCGCTTCGTCTCGCAAATCAAGTGATTCGCACGAAGAAAGAAGTCGTATTGGAACCTATGCCTGCGCATGAACGAAGAGTTATTCATTATCAGTTACAACACCATCCGAAGGTGAAGACGATGAGTAAAGGTGAGGAACCGAATCGGCGCATCGTAATCATGTTGAAATCATAGATTGCTTTAGATGGCAATGACTTCGAACGAAAGTCATTGTTTTTCTTTCGATAGGGGGGTTATCAATGACGGAAGATACGATTGCCGCAATAGCAACTCCATTAGGAGAAGGCGGTATTTCCGTCATACGTGTGAGTGGTCCGCATTCGATTGTTACTGTAGAATCTGTATTTCGTTCAAAGGTGAAGTTATCGAAAGCCTCCAGCCATACGGTACACTATGGTCATATTGTACATCCGAATACGGATGTACGTGTTGAGGAAGCTTTAGTTTCGATCATGCGAACTCCTCGTTCTTATACCATGGAGGACGTAGTTGAAATTCATTGTCACGGTGGAATTATCTCAGTCAAGAAAGTTTTGGAGTTGGTTCTGCTGCAAGGCGCACGACTTGCGGAACCCGGAGAATTTACGAAGCGCGCATATTTAAATGGTCGACTCGATTTATCACAAGCAGAAGCTGTTATAGACTTGATACGTTCCAAGTCAGATCGTGCGTTCTCGATAGCGCTTAAGCAAGTGGATGGTCAGCTTTCAAAAAAAATCAAAGCTTTGCGCCAAACACTTGTTGAAACGATGGCACACATTGAAGTTAACATTGATTACCCTGAACATGACGTTGAAGAATTGACGAACTTATTCATTAAGGCCAAATGTGATGCAGCTGTGCAAACGATTGACGATCTTCTCAGAACAGCTGAACGCGGCAAAATTCTTCGTGAAGGTATCCAGACTGCAATTATTGGGAAACCGAATGTAGGAAAATCTTCGCTTTTGAATGTGTTATCACAACATGAACGTGCCATAGTCACTGATGTTCCGGGTACAACCCGAGATGTTATTGAGGAATTTGTGACGATAGGCGGTATTCCTTTGAAGTTGTTGGACACAGCAGGGATACGCGAAACAACGGATCTCGTAGAACGCATTGGCGTTGAACGTTCGCACGAAGCTATGGATTCAGCGGATCTTATCCTTCTTGTCCTTAACAATAATGATGAACTATCTGCAGATGAACTTGGACTCATCGAAAAACTTCGGCATAGACAAACAATTATTGTTATCAATAAAATTGATTTAGCAAGTTGGATCGATATGCGTGTTTTGACGCAACATTTTCCAATGGATCGTATTGTGAAATTATCCGCTCAACAACTGACGGGAATTGATGAACTTGAGCAGGCGATCGTTTCTCTTTTTTTCAGCGGGTCCGTTTCTACGGATGATCTCACTTATGTTAGCAATGTGAGACATATACATTTGCTTAGAACGGCTCGTAATGCATTAGTTGAAGCGTTACAAGGCACGGCTCTTTTAATACCGATTGATATGTTGCAAATTGATATACGCAATGCTTGGGAGCAGTTAGGTGAAATTATTGGTGATTCTGTTAGCGATGCATTGATTGATACAATCTTTTCTCAGTTTTGTCTGGGCAAATAATCAATACAAGGGGGTATACTTATGACAAATTACGTTGCAGGTCAATTTGATGTCATTGTGATTGGTGCAGGCCACGCTGGGTGTGAGGCTGCGTTAGCTTCGGCTAGAATGGGTTGCAACACATTGTTGCTGACGATAAACTTGGACATGATTGCATTCATGCCCTGCAACCCTTCCATAGGCGGACCGGCGAAAGGGCATGTCGTTCGTGAAATTGATGCACTTGGCGGCGAGATGGGTAGAAACATCGATAAAACCTTCATCCAAATGCGCATGTTGAATACAGGGAAGGGCCCGGCTGTTCATGCTTTGCGCGCGCAAGCCGACAAATTTCTTTACCAACAGACGATGAAGGAAACGATTGAAAAAACGCCCAATCTAACTTTGCGGCAAGGCATGGTTGAATCACTTATTGTGGAAGATGGAGAATGTAAAGGTTGTATTACCAAAACGGGAGCTCAATATCACGCAAATGCGGTTGTGCTAACGACAGGAACTTATCTTCGCGGGAAAATCATTATTGGGGAACTGATGTATGAAAGTGGCCCAAATAATCAACAACCTTCTGTAAAACTATCTGAACATTTGCGTGAGTTGGGTTTTGAACTTGTTCGGTTCAAAACGGGAACTCCGCCGAGAGTGCATAAAGATTCGATTGATTTTGCGAGAATGGAAATTCAGCCTGGTGATGAAAATCCAAAGCTCTTTTCTTTCGACTCAGTGATCACACCAAAGGAAGCGCAATTACCATGTTGGCTTACGTACACCTCAAGCGAAACACATCAAATTATCAATGATAATCTTCACCGAGCGCCGATGTTTTCGGGAGCGATTGAAGGCACAGGACCAAGGTATTGCCCTTCCATTGAGGATAAGATTGTTCGCTTCGCTGATAAACCTAAACATCAGCTTTTCTTGGAACCTGAAGGTCGAAACACGACGGAGTATTACGTACAAGGCTTGTCCACAAGTATGCCTGAAGACGTGCAATTAAATATTTTGCGGTCCGTGCCGGGTATGGAGCATGTTGAGATGATGCGCACAGGTTACGCAATTGAATATGACGCTGTCGTACCTACTCAATTATGGCCATCTCTTGAGACCAAGCGTCTACCAGGTCTTTTTACGGCGGGCCAAATTAATGGAACTTCTGGTTATGAAGAGGCTGCGGGGCAGGGAATTATGGCAGGTATTAATGCAGCACGAAAAGTGCTCATGCAAGAACCTGTCATCCTGGATCGTTCACAAGCTTATATTGGCGTTCTGATCGATGATCTGGTTACGAAAGGGACGAGTGAACCGTATCGCTTGCTCACGTCACGCGCTGAATACCGATTGCTTCTTCGGCATGACAATGCTGATTTACGTTTAACAGAGACGGGTTATCGTATCGGTTTGATTCCACAAAAAAGATATGATCGATTTCTGGAGAAAAAATGTCATATTGAACAAGAAGTCGACCGACTCTCAAAAACAAAATTGCGTCCTGAGCCACATGTACAATCTGTATTAGCGGAAGCAGGTTCGGTATTGTTGACGAACTCGGTTGATGCTGCATTTATATTACGTCGTCCTGAAATAACTTATGGTCATATAGAACGTATGTTACCTTCCCCTTTTGAACTGACAGAAGTAGAGAAAGAACAAGTTGAAATTCAAGTGAAATACGTTGGTTATATCGAGAAGCAACTGCTTCAAGTGCAACGGTTGAAGAAAATGGAAAAGAAAAAAATTCCAGACAGTTTAGATTTTTCTCTTGTCCATGGATTGGCGTCTGAAGCGAAACAAAAACTTGCCCAAATAAGACCGATTTCCATAGGGCAAGCTTCACGGATTGCGGGTGTTACGCCAGCTGATATTTCCATTTTACTTGTATATTTGGAGCATTATCACAAGACTGTCGCCTCGAACTCGGCGATCGTTCCTGTATCATGAGGTCAACCGATGACGGATAGTGTTGCATTGTTTGTTCAACATTTAGCAGAGAAAACAATACATTTGTCAGTTCAGCAATTAGCGCAATTTGAATGTTATTTTTCATGTTTGATTGACTGGAACAGCAGGATGAATCTTACTGCTATAGTAGATAAAGGTCAAGTATACGAAAAGCATTTTTATGACTCAGCCACACTAAGCTTCTTTCTTTCAATGAATAGCATTTCATCGATGATCGACATTGGTTCCGGCGCAGGCTTCCCGAGTATCCCGCTTAAGATTTTATTCCCGCACCTTCAAATCACTATCGTTGATTCGTTGCATAAACGCATTACTTTTCTTGAACATCTCTCGGAGCAACTTAAGCTTCAGGATGTGCGTTGTATTCATGGCAGAGCTGAGGATGTCGCCAAATTAAAACAGCATCGGGAACAACATGATCTCGTTACGGCAAGGGCAGTTGCACGCATGCATATTTTGTCCGAATTATGTTTGCCTTTTGCCCGTGTTGGCGGCATCTTCGTCGCTATGAAAGGCTCCGATCCTCAAGAAGAGCTGCAGGAAGCAACGTACGCAATTCAACAATTAGGCGGGAGACTTAAGGGGATTCAGGAATTTTCGCTTCCCATCGACGGTTCCAAAAGACACTTGATCCAAATTGATAAAGTACAAGCTACACCTTCTATTTACCCAAGAAAACCGGGCGAACCTGCGAAGCAACCTCTACTGCGCAGAAAGCGATGATTTGTTTCACGTGGAACAATCCAGATTATGTTTTTAATAAACGGCAAGAAATGGTTGCGCCGCATCGAATTAACGTAGATAATGAAATGAATACAATTTGCGATTGCGATCTTCAACGTCTCGCAATCAACCATTGAAAGCATGGTGTGTTAAGATGATGAAAGAGCAAATCAATCGTTTACTAGGTTTATCAGATCAACATGGATCTGATGATTTAAGAATGGTACCCGTTGATCAGATTGTTCCCAGCCCTTATCAACCCAGATCTGTTTTTGACAATGATCGTATTGATGAGCTGAGTCAAACGATTAAAACCCACGGTGTTATTCAACCTATTGTTGTCCGCTTGCGTGAAGGTAAATATGAAATAATTGCCGGTGAACGGCGCTGGCGAGCCGTTGTTAAATTAGGTTGGGCTACAATACCGGCTATCATTCGTGAATTTAACGAGTCCCAGGCTGCTTCTATTTCGCTTATCGAAAACTTGCAGCGAGAAGGGTTAACTTCCATTGAGGAAGCGCTCGCTTATCAGAAATTAATTGAACTTCACCAATTAACACAAGAAAGTCTAGCGCAAAGACTTGGGAAAAGCCAATCTACGATCGCTAATAAAATAAGACTTCTGCAATTATGCGAACCTGTAAAACAAGCGTTGTTACAACGCGCGATTACAGAGCGTCACGCACGTGCGATGCTATCATTACCTAATGAAGAATTACAACTTAAAATTCTTCAGGATATCGTATCGAAAGACTTGAATGTAAAACAAACGGAACAACGTATCGAGTTTTGGTTGCAATCGATTCATAATGCGAATGAAAAAAAGCCTAGACGATTTTCCTTCTCTAAAGATGTCCGACTTGCTGTGAATACCATTCGTCAATCGCTAGATATGGTGAAAGGTTCAGGTATGCATGTTGTTTCAAGTGAACAAGATCATGAGGATCATTATGAGATCACAATTAAAATACCAAAACGCCAGCAATAACCTTATCAAATCTTCATTATCCAACGTTTGGAGGTAAGTCAGGTTGTCCAAGATTATCGCAATCACAAACCAGAAAGGCGGAGTTGGTAAGACAACAACATCCGTTAATTTAGGGGCTTCCCTTGCATCGCTAGGCAAGAAGGTTTTGTTGGTTGATATTGATCCTCAGGGCAATTCAACCAGTGGAATCGGGATTAACAAAGCAGACGTTGTTTATTGTGTATATGACGTGCTAATTAATGATATCCATCCCAAGGATGCCATTGTCGATACGAATATCCCGAACTTCAAAATCATGCCGGCAACAATCCAACTTGCGGGCGCAGAAATCGAACTCGTCCCCACATTCTCCAGAGAAGTTCGTCTCAAGAAATCACTTCAACTCATACGACACATGTTTGATTACATTCTTATTGATTGTCCACCTTCTTTGGGTATTCTCACGGTTAACTCCTTAACAGCCTCTGATTCCGTAATTATCCCTATTCAGTGTGAATACTATGCGCTTGAAGGTTTAAGTCAATTGCTAAATTCAGTTCGACTTGTGCAAAAACATCTCAATACATCTTTGCAAATCGAAGGTGTTTTATTAACCATGTTTGATGCGAGAACAAATCTAGGGATACAGGTTATTGAGGAAGTGAAAAAATATTTTCAAGATAAAGTGTACAGAACCATTATTCCTAGGAACGTAAGATTGAGTGAGGCGCCGAGCCATGGGCAGTCTATTATCACCTATGATGCAAAATCCAAAGGAGCCGAAGTTTATATGGAGTTAGCAAAAGAAGTGATCGCTAGTGAATAAACGTCTGGGCAGAGGGTTAGACGCTCTAATTCCGGCTCTACACATCAAAGAAGAAGACAAGGTCATAGAGATTCCGCTGACGCAACTAAGGGCGAATCCCTATCAACCTCGAAAACATTTCGATCTTGTAGGTATTGAAGAACTTGCTTCGTCGATTCAACAACACGGTGTGATTCAGCCGATTATTGTGCGTGCTGTGTTGAGGGGTTATGAGATTATAGCGGGCGAGCGAAGATGGAGAGCATCGAAACAGGCTGGACTTGTGACCATACCAGCGGTTGTGAAGGAATTCACGGATCGCCAAGTCATGGAAATTGCTCTCATTGAAAATTTGCAACGTGAAGATCTGAATGCCATGGAAATTGCGACTGCTTATCAAAACATCATGGACACATTCTCTTTAACCCAAGAAGAACTATCTATGAAGGTAGGCAAATCCAGATCACACATCGCAAATTTTTTGCGTCTCTTGCGTCTCCCCGAACGAGTGAAAGACCATGTTTCACGTGGAACATTATCTATGGGGCATGCACGTGCTATAGCTGGAGTCAGCAACCCAAAGTTAATTGCAGAACTCGCGGATCGCACTATTCAAGAACAATGGAGTGTCCGCGAGCTTGAAGATATGATTCGTCAGTTGGAAACGCAAAAAAAGAAACAATCCAAAGCAACAAGCACACGTAAAGACCCATATTTAACAGCTATGGAAGATGAATTGCAAGAACTTCTGAGCACGACTGTAAGGATCAAACCAAACAAAGGAAAAGGCAAAATCGAAATTCTTTACTACTCTCAGGAAGAATTGCAACGTTTGTTGGACGTCATTCAAGATAAAACAAAATGAATATCGATTCAGCATACAGTTGTCTTATTTTTGACGAGGTATGCTGTTTTTATCATTCATAGGAGGTCGGCATGGAGAGAAGATTTTATTTCGACAATGCCGCTACAACGTGGCCGAAACCGTCCGGAGTTATGGAGGCGATGTGTCGCGTATTGGCAGAGAGTGGAGCGAATCCTGGCAGGGGAAGCCATCGTATGGCCATGCAAGCAAGTCGAATTCTTTTTCAGACGAGAAAGAAAATTGCTGAATTGTTCCAAGTTTACAATCCGAATGACATCGTCTTTACATTAAACACGACAATGGCGCTAAATCTTGCGATTATTGGATTTGTTCAAGATGGGGAACATGTGATTTGTAGCGCTGTTGAACACAATTCTGTAAGACGTCCCTTAGAATGGTTGAGAATAAATAGGAATGTCCAAGTCACATATGTTGAAACTTCAGAAGATGGAACACTGAATTTGAAACAACTGCAAGAGTGTATCCAATCCAACACTCGACTTGCGGTTATCAATCATAGCTCGAATGTATTAGGCAGTATTGCTCCATTGGAGGAAATTAGCGAAATCTTTAAAGCGCGCGGAGTTAAATTACTTGTTGATGCAGCGCAGTCAGCAGGTGTGCTGCCGATTCAAGTGTCAAGTTTAGCGATAGACATGCTTGCATTCCCTGGGCACAAAGCGTTGTACGGGCCCCAAGGGACAGGTGGATTGTTCATTTCTCCTGACATTGATCTTACACCCATATTTTTCGGGGGTACAGGAAGTCAGTCGGAAGCCGTATTACAACCGACAGTCCGACCGGATCGATATGAATCCGGAACGCCGAACACACCTGGGATTGCTGGACTCGGAGCTGGAGTTGATTTTGTTCAAAAGCAATCGCCCCTTAATTTATATGCGCACGAGTGGGCTCTAACGCAGCGATTGATGGAAGGCTTGATAGCATTGCAGAACATCAACATATTAGGGCCCAAGATCGGGAAGCCGAGAACAGGCATTGTTTCTTTCGTCATGAAGGAGATCGATAGCGCTGAACTGACATTTATTCTAGATCAACATTTTGGCATTGCCGTTCGAGCGGGTTTCCATTGCGCTCCCTTGGCGCACATCAGTGCAGGAACGGACAAAACAGGCGCAGTTAGGGTAAGTTTTAGCCACTTTAACACAACGGATGACGTTGACTATTTCATTGATGCGGTGAAACAAATTCAAACACAATATCATGCGTAAGGTCAGTGGTTTCGGTGCTGCAACGCCGCTCTGAGTGAGTCTGCAATAACTTCTGACATCTGAAAAACCAATGATAAGCGAGTGTTTTGCAAAACATAAAACTCCATATAACCGCTTATATTCACAACGCCTGTTATATGATACTCACCTACGGGAGGCAATTCTTTCTTCACACCTGCACCAGGTTTTACTGGACCTTCACCTGCATGAATTGTTCCGACACTCGATGTTTGGCCAAGACATGCATCAATTGCCAAAATGTAGGGTTGTACAAAGCTTCGTTGAATGGATTCAACACGTTCCGTTAAATTCAATGCATGTACAGGATCATTCAGAGTTCCGTAGATAGGCGTATTTGTAGTACTCATTAAAGCACTGCCGACCAAAGGTCCAAGGGCATCACCTGTGGAACGGTCAGTGCCAACACACAGAACGACGATAGGTCGATAATTCGGCACAGTTAACAAATGCTGATGTATGCTTTCACTCAATTGTTCGATTGCATCAGGTTGTGTGTGTTGAACCGAAATATAGCCAGCGGTGTTCTTTCTGAGTTTTCCTAAAAATGAATTTGAACGCATTGGGAAGTTCATGAAAATCCCACCTGTCCGAACATTTCATATCATGTTTATTATGGGGAATCGCATGCCAAAATATACCTGCGACGATTTTGATGAAGGGAAGCTGATGTTGCCATTGGGAGGATATATCATGTCGTTCGATTCCACACAGCAAGCGCTGAGAGCTGAGATGTTGTTAGAATACGCCGATCTTGAAATAGATACACGGCCAACACCGAAAGAAATTACAGCGGGTTGTGCATTGTCTATTGGATTTTATGCGGAGGACCTCGAACAAGTGAAGGCGATTGTACGTAGTGAACGCATTGAAATTCACGGCATTTATTTCAAACAAGACAACGAATATGTTACCATTACAGTCTAGTGAATGGTTAAATCCGGATAGAGGAGTGAACAAATGTGGCCCAAACGCTATTGAATGATGTGACCGCATGGCTCAACCCTTTTGTAAAACCAGAAGTTTGGATGGAGATTGGCTGGATTTTAGCTAAGATAGTATTTTACATCGCGGCAGGGAGACTTTTCATAGGGATTATAGGTCGCGCCGCAAAGCATATTTTCCAAGATCGGAATCAGAGGTTAACGGTTCCCATGCGAATTGATCAACGAAGAGCGCAGACCATCGGAAGACTTGTCAAAAATATAGTGTCCTATACCGTGAATTTTATTGTGATATTGATGATATTGAGCGAACTTGGTGTCAACCTTCTACCCTTAATTGCTGGGGCGGGTGTTCTTGGTTTAGCGATCGGATTTGGCGCACAAAGTCTTGTGAAAGATATTATTACGGGTTTCTTTATCATTTTTGAGGATCAATTCGGCGTGGGTGATGTTATAAAAACAGGGAATTTTCAAGGGACTGTTGAAGAAATTGGACTGCGTGTTACGAAAATCAAAAGTTGGACCGGTGAAGTACATATCATTCCGAATGGTGCTATCACAGAGGTAACCAATTATTCGATTCATAATTCGGTTGGCTATATAGACGTCTCTATAGCGTATGGGACAGACTTGCACAAAGCGCTAGATGTCTTGAAGCAGACTGTTCACCTTGAGTTTGAACAGAATGAACAGGTGTTGAAGGAACCTGAAGTTTTAGGCGTGCAAACAATCTCTATGTCTGAGGTCATGATTCGCATCACATTCGAATGTAAACCTATGACACATCATGGTGTAACGAGACGACTGAATGCCGCGATCAAACTAGCATTAGAGAAAGCAGGGATAGAGACACCATACCCGAAAGTGATTGCTCTGCAACGAACGGAATAGAATGGGGGCTTCAGATAATGAGTTCATCTAAAGAATACGGGATGGGTGACGTTGTATTCATGAAGAAACCGCATCCGTGTGGAACGAATGAAATGGAGATCATTCGCATGGGTATGGATATCCGGATTAAATGTCGTGGTTGTCAGCACAGTGTTCTGATTCCTCGGGCAAAGTTCGAAGCGCGCATGAAGAAAATCCTTATGGTTGCCCCGCGTGAAGGAACAGAAGGAAATCGCGATTAAATAAGACGATTTATTTGATGTTTAAAGTTCAAATGTTGCATGATTGTGCAATTTTTACTACATGTTGCAGAGTGCTTCTGGCTGTGATATGATTCAGACTGTTGCCGCAATAATGGAAAGGTACCCAAGAGGCCCAAGGGGGTTGACTCGAAATCAACTAGGCGTCGCGAGGCGTGCGTGGGTTCGAATCCCACCCTTTCCGCCATAATACACATACCGTCGATACGATTCATGCCGGATAGGCAGGGGTTGTATCGATCTTTTGTTTTGTCGGCACATGCAAGGTTCCATTGCATACAATGAACACCAGATATCATCAGTGATTTCGGGAGGAAGATAAGATGAAGGAAACAGAACCGATGATCTTATGGTACTTCATAGGTGTTTTGTTAAGTTACTTTTCTCATTTGGGATCTTGGTCATAGGCATTTACTTTCTGCCTATATTTTGGTATATTAGAGTTTGTCGCGAGTTTAAAGACAACTCGCTCCTTGCTCCGCTGATTCAGCAGGGGCCATAGTCCATAAGGAGGTGAAATTTATGCGCAAGTATGAAATCATGTATATTGTACGAACGGATTTGGACGAGCAAGCCGTCCAGGCTGTAGTAGAAAAATTCCAGGGCATTATGAACAACGGTGGTGAAATCACGAAACACAACGTGATGGGTAAGCGCCGCCTTGCGTATGAAATCAACAAGTATCGTGATGGAATTTACGTGCTGGTTAATTTTACAGCCACTGTAGATGTCGTCAATGAACTTGATCGGGTGATGAGGATTTCAGACGAAATCATCCGCCATTTGATCGTTCAAGACGTAGCTTAAAGAACTTACAGGCGTATCCAACGTTGAGGAGGGGCAAATTTGCTGAACCGTGTGATTTTAATCGGCCGTTTAACCAAAGATCCCGAATTGCGCTATACGCCCAGTGGTGTAGCTACTGCCCAATTCACACTAGCTGTGGATCGTCCTTATTCGAACCAACAGCGTGAGCGAGAAGCGGATTTTATTCCGGTTATCGTATGGAGACAGACTGCGGAAAATTGCGCCAACTATTTGCGTAAAGGTAGATTGGCTGCAGTTGAAGGCAGGATTCAAGTTCGAAACTATGATAACAGCGAAGGGCGTCGCGTGTATGTCACAGAAGTTGTAGCTGACAACGTAAGATTTCTCGAGTCTTCGAACCGAGATCGTGATGATTCTATGCGTGAAGCCGCGAGCGGGGGAAGCCCTATGCCTCAAGGTGGATCCCGTATGGGACAAGGTCAACGCAACGACAACAACTATGACCCTTTTTTTGGTGAAGGTAAATCGGTGGATGTTTCAGACGATGATTTACCCTTTTAACACGAGTCTAATAAACAATCTCAGTAGAGAGGAGTTGTATTTACATGGCTGAACAGCAATATCAATCAGGCGACCGCGGTGACCGTGGTGACCGTGGTGACCGTGGAGAGCGTAAATTTGGACGCGGCAAGCGTAGCGGCAAGCGACGCAAAGTGTGTTATTTCACAGCAAACAAAATCAATCATATTGATTATAAGGACATTGATTTGTTGCGTAAGTTCATTAGCGAGCGAGGCAAAATATTGCCGCGACGTGTAACAGGAACTTCTGCAAAATACCAACGCGCGCTCACAATTGCAATCAAACGCTCGAGACAGATGGCGTTAATTCCATACTCAACGGAATAACATTGGATTATATTGACCGTGCTCCCAAGGAGTGCGGTCTTTCCCATTCACGGTCGTCTAACGATAGTATGCAATAGTTGTGTTATAATGAAGTACAGAAAACCTAATGGTAGGTGAATGAATTGTCATCGATACAACGGATGGATCCGTGGAAGCAAGGATTGATATGGGGATCGATATACTTGCTAATTCTAGTGTCACTGTTAACGCCACTCATGATCATTACCGTCTGGATTGCTCTTGTCCCTGCTGTAATCTTGTATTTAAAGACATCCCCTAAAGTCTTCAGTATTACTGTGGCTATTTCGCTGGCATTAGGTGCAATGTTCATCGGGAACAATTTAACCGTATTGTGGGTTTCTATTGCCGTGTTTCTCCTCATTCCTGCCGTGGTTATGGCTGAAAGTTATCGAAGACAATTCCAGGCCAAACTTGTTATTCGCAATGGAATTATTACGTGCCTTAGTTTGTTTTTAATTGTGTTAATGCTTTCTACCTGGTTAGGATTTGATATGAACCGCAGTGTCACCGAGATGATTCAAGAGGGTATGGCATCCATGCCCACATCGTTTCAAGATTTGTTTACGGAAATAACGATTGCGGAAGTCGTAAAGCTCGCTGTGATGATGATTCCCTTTTATTTGATTGCGACCTCGTTCCTACTCACCGTGTTTACACACGGTATTGCCCGAATGATTTGCAACCGCACGGGTACGGAGATTCCTGGATTAAAGCCGATTCGAGAGTGGAAACTTAAGCGTTCATTCGTTTGGATTTATCTTATTGCCCTGCTCATTGATTTATTTATCGTTAAAGAAACGGGATCATTCTTGACCACGGCGATTGTGAATTTGGTGCCCATCATGACGTTTGTTTTTGTCGTGCAAGGCATTTCTTTCCTATTTTTTGTGGGTTACACCAAACGCAGAATTTGGATTCCTTGGGTTGGAATTGTTGCATTGATCTTGATGTCCCCCATTATGTTTACGGCTATGAGTTTGTTAGGGGTTTTTGATACAGCATTTCCTTTGAGAGATCGAATTCGTAAATCCTAAAGAAAGGGGTGCGGGAGAAGTATGCCAGAATGGATAAGCGGCAGATGGGTAAGCTTTCATTCGTTGATTCTTTTCTTGGCTCTTTTTTGTATGTCATTCGTCCTTTTCTTTATTTCATGGATTGTTGGCGCAATCGTCGTTGTTATATTGATAGGTTTAGGCGGATATGTTGTGCGAGCGGAACGAAAGCACCGCAAGCAATTAATTCAATACATTGCGACAGTGTCTCATCGTGTGAAACGGGCAGCGCATGAAGTGATTTCTGAGTTACCGATCGGCATAGTCTTATTCGATGAAGAGAAGAAAGTGGAATGGTGCAACCCCTTCATTAATACAATGATGAACCGAGAAATTCTCATTGGTGAATCTCTCCAAACGTTGTGGCCCGCTATTAAGCCCTTCAAAGATAAAGAATTGGCTATAGATTTAGCTATTGGTAAGAGAAGCTATCGGGTGATTGTGAAGTCCGAAGAAAGACTGCTCTATTTCACAGATTATACAGAAATTACGACATTGTCCAAAAAATATGACGAAGACAAAATTGTTCTAGGGTTGATCGTACTTGATAATGTAGATGAAGTGACGCAGGGCATGGATGATCACTCGCGTGGCATCATGATGGCCAGTGTAGTTAATGTAATCAATGAGTGGGCGTTGCGGCACCATTCCTACTTGCGTCGCACTTCATCTGATCGTTTTCTGTTACTGTTTAGCAACAAACAATTGGGTGCCTTGGAACAAAGTCGATTCGATCTGTTGGATGAAGTCAAAGAGGCAACACATCATCTTAAATTGCCCGTCACGCTCAGTATTGGCATCGCAGGAGGGCTTAACGACTATATCAAGCTTGGCCAAGCCGCGCAGATGAGCTTGGATATTGCTCTTGGTAGAGGCGGCGATCAAGTTGCTGTGAAAATGGGCGATCGTGTTAGTTTTTATGGCGGCCGATCTAACGCTGTGGAGAAGCGGACTCGGGTTCGGGCCAGAGTCATCTCCCATGCATTGCGAGATTTGATTAAAGAGAGTCAGAATGTGATGATCATGGGGCATAAAGCGCCTGACATGGACTCTATCGGAGCTGCATTAGGAATGATGAAAGCAGCCGATGTGTTCGGAATACCTTCTTATATCGTGCTAGAAGATGTCAATCCCTCCATTGAAAGACTCATAGAGTGGGTATCAGAAGATGACGAAACGATTTCAAGATTTATTTCACCCAATCAAGCATTGGAGCTTATGACCAATCGTTCCCTTGCTGTTGTTGTTGACACCCATAAATTATCCCTGCTGGCAGAACCGAAACTCATTTCACAGACAAAGCGAATCGTTGTTATCGATCACCACCGCCGAGGTGAAGAGTTCATAAGTGAAGCCACATTAATATACATGGAACCTTATGCTTCATCGACATGTGAATTGGTGACGGAGTTGTTGCAATATATTCAGGATGGATTGCATGTTGGTGTGCTTGAATCTACAGCGCTTCTTGCAGGCATAGTTACGGATACGCGAAGTTTTTCTGTTCGTACGGGATCAAGAACATTCGAGGCAGCTTCTTTCTTGCGTCGCAACGGTGCGGATTCGAACGTGATCCAACGTCTGCTTAAAGACGATCTTAGCGATTATTTGAAGAAAGCCGACATCATGCGGAACGCTCAGATTGTGCGCAAACATTATGTTGTCGCCACTACAGCTCCTGGTCAGCGATACGCACAACTTCTCATTGCTCAGGTTGCTGATACACTTTTAAATATGCATGGCATCGTCGCATCTTTCGTTGTCAGTGAACGGTCAGATGGATGGATTGGGATTAGCGCAAGATCTTTGGGACAAGTAAATGTACAAGTTTTAATGGAGCAACTCGGCGGCGGCGGGCATTTAACGAATGCTGCCACACAGATTGATGGCACAGTTAAACAAGCAACCGATCGATTGATTTCAATACTCGATGAATATGAAGAACGGGAGGGTTTATCATCATGAAAGTGATATTTATGCAGGATGTCAAAGGCCAAGGAAAGAAGGGTGAGATGAAAGACGTTTCCGAGGGGTACGCGTTGAATTTTCTCATTCCACGCGGCTTGGCAAAGCATGCTTCGCAGGGTAACGTAAAAACTATAGAAAATCAGAAACAGGCTGAACTGCGTCGTAAGGATCAAGAGAAGGAAGAAGCATTGCAGCTGGCCAAAACCATCGGGCAAATTCAAGTGAAACTTCATGCAAAATCAGGGGATAACGGACGGTTATTCGGTTCTATTACGAACAAACAAATTGCCGATGAATTGGAGCGAATGAAATTTAAGTTGGACAAGCGTAAAATCTTGCTTGAAGATCCGATTCGTTCCCTCGGGGTTATGCAAGTACCGGTAAAACTGCATCCTGAGGTGACAGCTACACTGCACGTGCATGTTGTGGAAGGTACGCAATGATAACTAACGGCGAACTTGCTTTTGACCGTATTCCGCCACAGCATCTGGAA
The DNA here is from genome assembly GCA_044353165.1 of Paenibacillus sp. GTDB lineage: Bacteria > Bacillota > Bacilli > Paenibacillales > YIM-B00363 > JBILCM01. The sequence continues at coordinate 3,510 of JBILCM010000003.1, read as the reverse complement.
GCGGAACAAGCTGTATTAGGGGCCATTCTGCTTGACAGCATCGTGATCATCACAGTGATGGAGTTGCTACATTCAAACGATTTTTACAGAGAATCGCATCGGCTTATATATGAGGCGATGGAAACACTCCATCAACACAATCAACCGATTGACTTGATTACACTGGCTACACAATTGCAGACCATGCAACAACTTGATGCCGTCGGCGGCGTTCAATATTTAACTGAGCTAGCTAGAGCTGTGCCAACGGCCGCTAATGTACAATACTACGCTCAGATTGTCGAAGAGAAGTCGATGATGCGCAAATTAATCCGAACGGCAACAGAGATCGTGTCAAACGGGTATTCAGGCGCAGATGATGTACAGGAATTGCTCAGTGTTGCAGAAAGCCGAATTCTCGAAATTTCGAAGCGTAAATCGGGTAGCGGATTTGTTTCAATTAAAGAAGTGCTCATGGAGGTTTTCGAACGGGTCGAGTCCTTGTACAACCAACGTGGTCAAACAACAGGCATACCATCGGGGTTTCCTGATCTGGACAAGATGACGTCTGGTTTTCAACGTAATGATTTGATTATCGTTGCTGCGCGGCCGTCAGTAGGGAAAACCGCCTTTGCACTCAATATCGCACAGAATGTGGCGGTACGGTCCAAACAAGTTGTCGCCATCTTCTCGCTCGAAATGTCTGCTTCACAACTCGTACAACGGATTATTTGTGCGGAAGCGAACGTAGATGCCGGGCGTATGCGCAATGGGCAACTCGAAGGCGACGATTGGGAAAAGCTTACAATGGCCATCGGTACGTTATCCGAAGCCGAGATTTTTATTGATGATACACCTGCAATTTCTGTGGCAGAAATTCGGGCCAAATGCCGCAGACTCAAGAAGGAGAAAGGGCTGGGCATTGTTCTTGTCGATTATTTACAGCTGATTTCAGGTCGAAGCAAGTCTGGCGAAAACCGGCAACAAGAAGTTTCTGAAATTTCAAGGACATTAAAGCAAATTGCTAGAGAACTTGAAGTTCCGGTCATTGCGCTGTCTCAGCTAAGCCGAAGCGTAGAGCAACGCAACGACAAAAAGCCGATGTTATCCGATTTGCGGGAATCAGGTTCCATTGAGCAAGATGCCGATATTGTCGCATTCCTATACCGTGATGATTATTATAACCCCGATTCAGAAAAGAAAAACATTATTGAAATCATTATCGCCAAACAACGTAATGGACCCGTAGGTACGGTTGAACTTGTATTTTTGAAAAACATCAATAAATTCGTTTCATTAGACCGAAAACACACCGAGTCTTATTCTGCTGCGATATAATAACATTTTCACCTATATGTTCGGATTTTCGTTGACATTTTTTCTAATGATTTATACACTAAGAATGCTCAAAATTGACCCAAGGGGGGATCGCTCATGTCAACAGTTGTTGTGGTAGGAACACAATGGGGCGACGAGGGCAAAGGAAAAATTACCGATTATCTTGCGGAAACCGCTGAAGTCGTAGCTCGCTATCAAGGGGGCAATAACGCCGGACATACGATTATGATCAAAAATCATAAATACAAACTTACGATGATCCCATCAGGTATTTTCTATCATGAGAAACTATGCGTCATCGGCAATGGAATGGTCATTAATCCGAAAGCGTTAATCGAAGAGATTCAGTACATCCATGACAATGGATTTTCAACGAAAAATTTAAAAATCAGCGATCGGGCACACTTGATCATGCCGTATCATTTGATTCTGGACGGATTGGAAGAAGATCGCAAAGGTACGGACAAAATTGGGACGACCAAGAAGGGCATCGGTCCAGCCTATATGGACAAAGCAGCTCGTGCCGGAATTCGCATAAGTGACCTGCTTGATCCAGCTGAATTTGAACGCAAGTTACGAACCATCGTACAAGAAAAGAATCAGATTTTACAGCTTGTTTACAGTGCAGATGGCGTTGATGCGGAATCCATTCTTGCAGAATACTTAGGATATGCAGAACAACTTCGTCCTTATGTAACAGATACTTCATTTATTCTAAATCAGGCGATTGATGAGGGACGAAGGGTGTTGTTCGAAGGTGCTCAGGGTGTTATGCTCGATATCGATCATGGGACTTACCCTTATGTGACATCTTCCAATCCTTCTGCAGGAGGCGTATGTATAGGATCCGGAGTCGGTCCGACGAAAATCCATCAGATTATTGGCGTGGCAAAATCGTACACAACGCGTGTAGGCGATGGCCCGTTTCCTACGGAATTGTTGAATCAGATCGGTAGCGATATTCGTGAGCGTGGCCATGAATATGGTACAGTGACTGGGCGTCCTCGCCGTGTGGGTTGGTTTGACAGCGTGGTTGTTCGCCATGCGCGTCGGGTCAGCGGCATTACAGGTTTATCACTGAATTCGCTTGACGTATTATCGGGGCTAGACACCGTTAAGATATGCACCTCCTATCGTTACAATGGGGAAATCATTGACTACTATCCTTCGAATTTGCGTGTGTTGGCCCAATGTGAGGCGGTTTACGAAGAAATGCCAGGGTGGCATGAAGACTTGTCTCATGTGCAATCTTTAGATGATTTGCCGGAAAATACACGGCGATATGTGGAGCGTGTGGCTGAGTTGACAGGTATTCCTATAACCATTTTTTCTGTGGGAAGGAATCGGGAGCAAACCCATCTCGTCAGACCCGTATACGTATAATCAATAACTTTCTACCCTCTGTCCCTTGTGTGGTCAGGGGGTTTATTGTTTTAGATTGATCACTTCCGTCCATAATGGAGATAGAACAGTCGCAACGAGGACGGGGGCTGCAAGGTGCATGAAGCTGTTATTTTGGAGTTTGAAAATGATTGTCGTCAGCATGTTAGTAACGAGCGTATCATTGGCGACTACATGGGTCGTGGTTAATACATATATACAGCAAGTGATCCGTTCTATGGGAGTGGAAGGGATGATGCGGCCGGTGTCCATGTCGGAAATGATGGCATCCCTGTTTTCGGATCATAATGAAAATCAGAATACACCAGCACCGGAGCAGACGGTTGAAACGCCAATTCAATCAAACGAGCCGCCTGAGGGCGAACCATTAGAGAATGTACTTCCGGTCATTGGACAATTGAATCCGAGCGTTGTGTCAGAAGTTGATGATACGGAGATCTTGTTCTCAGCGGATGAATTAAATGAGAAGAAAACGAATTTGACCGCCCAAGATCGGATGGAGATTTTTACTTTACTATCCAAGAAAGTGCCCCCAGAAGAAGTGGAGAAATTATCGATCCTCTTAGAAAGCGGCATTACAACAGAAGAGTTACGGCAAGTTTCGCACATCTTAAGAGCTTATTTAAGTGAGGCAGAATACCTACAATTGATCGAAATGATCAAGTAAAAAATAACAGTTGCAAACGGTAAAAGGGATGTGATAGGATATAAAAGTCGCCCGTGAGACGGTGGCGAAGTTGCTCCTTGAAAACTGAACAACGAGTACGAAACAACATGATATGGTGAGCAATC
>JBILCM010000119.1:0-5109 GCA_044353165.1 Paenibacillus sp. | reverse complement strand
AAGGTAACTACAGCATCGTGGACTGTAGTGGTATCTCGAACGATAACCGGCATTGACATGACTTCTTTGACACACAGTTGTTGCAATGACCTTGCCAATCGGCCATCATTATTCTCGGCGAGACCGATGAAATAACCTACCTTCGGCTTCGCATCCAGAAAATCAAGCATAACAAGCAAAGAAAGGTCGGAACGCAACGTCGGTCTGGCGATGCCCATCATTTCTGACAGTTGATCCCCGGTGATGGGCTGATGTTGTTTTACAAGCTTCATGATGTCCTTCTGTCTGCCAGTCAGTTCGATAGCCAGTCCCTCCTCATTATTACGTTATTTTATCTATTATACCGCTTCAGATTGAGGTTGGTGAAGTGAAACTTGTTCGAGCCCTTCATCCATCATTCGCAATACGGCTTGCGCAGCACTGATGCGAGCCAGGGGAACCCGATACGGAGAGCAAGAAACATAATCCAGTCCAATTTTTTGGCAAAAATGAATAGAGTGATGGTCGCCACCGTGTTCACCACAAACACCCATCTTTAAGTCGGATCGAACAGCAGTGCCTAACTTTACAGCCATATGAATTAATGCGCCAACACCATCTTCATCAAGCACTTGGAATGGATTTTCTTGAAGCAATCCAAGATCCATATACCGATTCAAGAAAGAACCTTCCGCGTCATCACGTGAATAACCAAGCGTCATCTGTGTCAAGTCATTCGTGCCAAAAGAGAAAAAATCCGCACACGCAGCAATTTGATTTGCAGTTATGGCAGCACGCGGCACTTCAATCATGGTGCCGATTTCAATGCCATGGCGAGGACCCAACACCTTTGTTGCGGTTTCTTCTATCATCCCCCGCAACATTGTCAACTCTTTCACATGGCCAATGAGCGGCAACATGACTAGCGGGATGACTTGAACGCCCACATGACGAACCGCTTGGATGGCTTGGCAAATAGCCAAGCTTTGCATTTGATAAATCCCGGGATATAAGAGTCCAAGTCGGCTACCACGAAGTCCCATCATAGGGTTCGATTCATGAAGCTGTTTAAGCTTATGTAGTAGTTTGGCAATCATTTTTTTACGGTCAAGATCAGGATCTTGTGCATATTCTAGATGGATCGATTCTTTGATCATTGCCTCTGATGAAGGTAAAAACTCATGAAGCGGCGGATCAAGAAGTCGAATGGTGACCGGTAATCCATCCATCGCTCGAAAGATCGCTTCAAAGTCGCTCTGTTGAAACGGAAGTAGCTGCGCAATGGCCTCATCCCTCTCCTTATCCGTTTCTGATAGAATCATTCGCTGCACGATGGGTAAGCGTTCCTTAGCCATAAACATATGCTCTGTGCGACACAATCCAATACCTTCGGCTCCCCATTCTCTTGCCTTACTCGCATCTTCGGGGGTGTCGGCATTGGCAAGGACTCGCATTTTTTTCACGGAGTCTGCCCAGTGAAGTATTGTCATCATTTCTTCTGAGATGTGTGGTGGCTTTAATGGCGCTGCACCCATAAAGACACGCCCAGTAGCACCGTCGATGGTTATAACATCTCCTTGTCTGAAGCTTTGCCCATTGACACTGAAACTGCGTTGCTCCATGGATACCTGCATATCTTCGCATCCACAAACACAAGGCTTTCCCATACCCCGAGCAACGACCGCAGCATGACTCGTCATTCCACCTCGAGAAGTAAATACTCCCGCGGAAGCAATAATGCCATGAATATCTTCAGGCGTCGTTTCATTCCGGACAAGAATCGTTCTGCGGCCCTGTTTCTCCCATTCAACAGCCGTATCCGCATCAAAAACAATTTCACCAACTGCGGCTCCTGGGGATGCCGGCAAACCTTTTGTAAGAAACTGAAGCATCTGACTGTCATCAATTACCGTATGAAGTAATTGCTCCAAGTGCGAAACCTCGATTCGCCTAAGTGCTTCGTTCGTATGAATCATTCCTTCATTCACAAGCTGTACGGCGATGCTGACGGCTGCTTGCGCGGTTCTCTTCCCATTGCGTGTTTGCAAGAGGTACAGCTTCCCCCGCTCCACGGTGAACTCAATATCCTGCATATCCTTGTAATGCATCTCGAGTAAGTGACACATCTGTTTAAGCTGGTCAAAGAGTTGCGGCATGCGTTCTGATAATGTTGCGATGGGTTCAGGTGTGCGAATTCCGGCTACAACGTCTTCACCCTGAGCATTCGTTAAATACTCACCGTACAACACCTTCTCGCCTGTTGAAGGATTTCTTGTGAATACGACACCCGTTCCGGAATCGTCTCCCAAATTTCCAAACACCATCGCCTGAATATTCACAGCTGTCCCTTGATGGTCTGAAATGCGATGTGCTCTTCTGTATACCTTCGCTCGCTCATTGTTCCATGATCGGAATACAGCTTCTACAGCTGCTAACAATTGCTGATGAACATCCTGCGGGAATTCTTGACCTGTTTGTTTTTTATAGACCCACTTGTATGCCTGAATTGTCTGTTGTAAAGCTTCTGCAGATAAGTCCTGATCATTCGTGATACGAAGTTGGCGTTTAATGGTATGAAGTTGTTGTTCAAAATGAAACGAAGCAACCCCCATGACCACGTTGCCAAACATCTGGATTAATCTGCGGTAACAATCGTATGCAAATATCGGATTGTTCGTTAATTGTGCAAGTCCCTCCGTTGTTTCGTCGTTAAGTCCCAAATTTAGAATCGTGTCCATCATACCCGGCATCGAATCAACAGAACCTGAACGCACTGAAACAAGCAGTGGTGCTTGTTTGTTTCCAAAACCCATGTTCTTCAATTGTTCAAGTTGTTGGATCGCTGAATGTAATTCCGTAATCAATCCATCGGGAAGTTGCGAAGAAAGAAAATATGCGCGACAAGCATCCGTAGTTATGGTAAAACCAGGTGGTACATCGAGTCCAGCGACGGTCATTTCGGCTAAATTTGCTCCCTTTCCTCCTAACAACTCTCGCATGGTTGCATTCCCTTCGATAAAAAAACGAATCCATTGCCTATTCACAACAAATCCCCCTTAATTGTGTCATTCTAAATATAGGTTAACTGTATATTAATGATATCATTAATAATATTTATGATGCAATATTATTATAATATTTTAAATAACGACTGATTATTGATATTTCATAAACGATGGCGCCCATGCTGGGCGTGCAATGAATAAAGGCTCGCTTGGATGATCAAGCGAGCCTACGAAATAACACAAAGTCCAATTGTTTATTCGTTTTGGAATGCAACCCCTGGTCCGTAGGGGACGTGCCCAACCATAATGTAAGGATTGATGCACACATCATCATGCGCGTAAGCGAATTGCCACATGCGCGTACACAATTCTTGAACAATGGGTTGATATTGTGGATCACCAATCACGTTGTGCATCTCATCTGGATCTTCACTCAAATGATACAACTCATCGAAATCGAATCCATTGTAGACGTACTTCCATTCCTTCGTCGTTACGGAACGTTGGATGCCGTACAGTTCATTCCCATTGGACTGGGTAAACATCGCGTCACGCCAGTTGGCTGGTTGTTCATTCCTCAAGAAAGGCACCAAGCTTCGTCCGGCGAAGTTCCGCTCGACTTCCACGCCGGCCATCTCAAGAAGGGTGGGACCCACATCGGCCAAACTCGCATATTGCTCCACCGTTCTTCCGGTTTGGACTGCACCTTGTGGCCACTGAATGAGCATGGGGACATGGTAAGCGGATTGAAAACAAGGCAACCCTTTGGTCCATAATCCATGTTCACCCATGTAATCACCATGATCCGAAGTAAATAGGATAATGGTATTATCCCGCTGACCTTTCTCCTCCAAGGCTTCAAGAATCATGCCAAACAACTCATCTTCATACGTGCAGAATGCCAAGTAATGCAGAATGGACTTGCGGTGTTCTTCTTCTGAAAGTTGATCGAACCTTGCTTTCGTTCGGCGATACAACGCAGGTTTGTCAAGCATTGCATCCTTGAAATTTTCTGGTAACTGAATATCGTCGATATTGTACATGTCTAAGAACCGTTGCGGAACAAAATACGGATCGTGCGGCCCTAAAGTACCGACATATTGGCACCATGGCCCCTCATCATCGTTACGTTCTTGAATCGTTTGAATTGCACTCTGCACTTTATCTGCATCGCGATAGGGGTTTTCGTTATGTCCATATTGCACAAACAGGGGATAACCGGGGCGAAGAATTTGGCCCGTCTGACGAATATCCTTCGTTGTCACTGTAGGTTGCTGATTGTATAATTTCCACTCTGCCGCGCTGCTTTTTGCTGAAGCTTTCTTAGCTCCATCCGTCACGATCCAATGGCGGTCCTCAGGACCTTCTTCCGCACTAATATGCCATTTGCCCGTCAAATAAAGTTTATAACCGGCATCAAACAAGTCATCGCTCCATAGTCTTACGCCTTTTTTCAAACCGCGAGACAAGCCATTACCTACATTCACATTGTTCCATACGCCATGTTGAGAAGGATATAATCCGGTAAAGAAGGTAGCTCGCGATGGACAGCAGTGTGGGGATGGGCCATACGTCTGCGTGAACGATACAGCATTCTTATAGAATACATCCAAATGTGGTGTGATCGCACGGTTATAAGGAGGTGCCATGTCCCATCGCTGTTGATCCGTCATAAAGATCAGAATGTTCGGTTTGCTCGTCGTTGTCAATTCAATCATCCTCCCAATGTCTAAATTCCATTGTCTGCGTCATACTTGGTGCGTTGTTCTTCCGCCGTTTTGATATGGAGCGAAGGAACATGAGGGATCTCTCCCACATCTGTTGTCTGCATGCTCAGGTGCGCGGCTTGCAATCCTTCCGAAGTGGCCGTTAGGATGATCTCCCCGGCTTCCCCCGTCGATTGCACCAATACCTGGCACAACCCATGATACGCTTTACGCTGCGGCACTTTGTCATTCTCGTGGCTGAGCGGATTGCCGTTCCCTGTCCCAATGATCATCCCAGGTCCGCTTACAGAAAATTGAACAAGGTGATTTGCAAGCGGTGAAACCCGACCTGCAGCATCGGTAATCGCGACCTCCACCACACACACATCTTCACGATCCGCATCGAGAGTTACCCTGGA
>JBILCM010000122.1:0-4953 GCA_044353165.1 Paenibacillus sp. | reverse complement strand
TCCCAGGTCCGCTTACAGAAAATTGAACAAGGTGATTTGCAAGCGGTGAAACCCGACCTGCAGCATCGGTAATCGCGACCTCCACCACACACACATCTTCACGATCCGCATCGAGAGTTACCCTGGACGAAGACAGACGAATCGCTGTCGGTGCCGTGGTCGTCTCTACCGTCTGCTCCATCATCCATTGCCCATGCTTGTAACCACGCGCGGTAACCTTCCCTGGCGCATACGGCACTTTCCATTCGTTATGGCCATGCAGTGGCACATCTTGCACCCCAAGACTTTCTCCATTAAGGAACAGTTCGATCCGCTCCACATTCGAGTATGCCCACACATCGATGATCTCGCCCTCACGACCTTGCCAATCCCAATGCGGGAGGAGATGCAAGACGTCGTCAGTCGTCCACTTCGCTTGGAAGTAATAGAAGAAGTCTTTGGCAAAACCACACAAATCCATCATGCCATAACGGGACACGACACTCGGCCAGTCATACGGAGAGGTTTCTCCGCGGTAATCGAATCCGGTCCATACGAATAAGCCCGCTACGAATGGCCGCTCTGCCGCGACTTTCCATGTTTCTTGAGGTGTTCCACCCCATAATGGGTACGCCTCGCCGTAAGCGCTAGCGATACCTTCTCGCACGGGATTCGTCCAGATGGTTGATGTCTGCCAACGCTCTGCAATTACCAGTGGAATTTCACTTATTTCTTCCGCATACAAACCTCGAGTGGACATCGTGCCTGTATTTTCAGAGCCTGTGATCGGATGGTCAGGGTATTTCTTATGGAATATATCGTACGCTTCATAATTTCGTTTAATCATATAATTGAACCCATGAACATCGAGATGAAAGCCATGCTCTTCGTGGAAATCGGTCACTTTCTGCCAGTCGCCATTCATAGCATAAGTGCAACGGCGCGTAGGATCGAGTTCGTGTGCCCATTGTTGCATCCGCTTGAACAACTTCACGCCCGTGGCTGTCCCTTGGATCCGCATCTCTTCATTCCCAAGCGACCAGAGAACGACAGACGGATGATTGCGATCTCGCTGCATTAGGCTCGTTAACTGCTGTTTAAATTCAGGTGATGTGCCCGGTAACCGCACCTCATCCATCACCACCATCCCCAGTCGGTCACACAGATCGAGGATGTCCGGTGTCGGAGGGTTGTGGGACGTCCGATACGCGTTGCACCCCATCGCTTTCAAGCGACGAATGCGATACTCATTCACGGCGCGCGGAACAGCCACACCAACCCCCGCATGATCTTCGTGACAGCACACGCCTTTAAGTTTTACTGACTGTCCATTCAAGAAAAAGCCCTCATTGGCATCCCAAGAGAGCGTCCTGATACCGAACGTCGTCTCGTAGGTGTCGCTCACTTGCCCCTGGATCTTCAGGACTGTCCGCAGCTCATAGAGGTGCGGGCTCTCGATGGACCAAAGCAACGGATGATCGAACGCTGTGATCTGGTTTACTGTCATTGTAGTGTCGGCTTCGATGGTTTGCGTGGCGGTGACTTCACGCACCAACTGGCCGTTCGGATCATAAATTAAAGAACACAATTCGAATGTCACCGGCGTAATGTTGGCATTCGACACGGTGGTTTCGATCGTGATAAACGCTTCGGTTTGACCGTGTTGCTCGCTCACCTCGGACTTCACAAAGGTGCCCCATTGCGGCACATAAAGCGGATTCGTCTTAACGAGTCGCACATCCCGATAAATACCGCCGCCCTCATACCACCAACCCTCATGCTCATCTGCATTCACGCGCACCGCCACTGCATTCGGGCCACCGACATTCACCACATCAGTGATATCAAAAGAAAAGCTGCTGTAACCGCTCAATTGATTGCCGAGGTAAAAGCCATTCACCCACACAGAAGCATCTCGAAACACACCGTCAAACTCTAGACTGATTTGCTTTCCTTGATCTTCTTGTGGCAATTCGAATTCTTTGCGGTACCATCCGATGCCGCGAACGAGCGATCCCGATGATGAAGGTGTATCCGGGGAGAATTGACTCCGCGTGATGACAAAATCATGGGGTACTTGCACCGTCTCCCAATGCGCATCGGGGTAACGAACCATGGCGATTCCGTTATTCCCGGCTTTCACCCACTGTGGATTTTTGAATCGCTGATGCACCGCGTTAAAATTCCGATCCTCGATGTCACCATCGTGAAATTTCCAATCAAAATTCATGTTAAGTACGCTTCGAACGTATTGGTTCAATTGCATGCGCCCTCCTGATTTTGGTCACTAAGAAACTACCCGTTTTCTATTTCTGTCTGTGCATCCGTATGCTGCACGATCAACGTCAAGTGGACCCACTTGCCCCGCAATCATCTCGATAACCCCATGATTGAGTCGCAGTCCGTAGGATTGATGAATATCTTTATTCTCATGGCCGGACATGATGGTGAAGATATCGCCAACGACATAGACTCCAGCATCGCCAGAAAATGGTTTCTTGTAATATGTATTGAACGTTGAAGGGACCGTCTCTACCTCCTGCAAATCTGCAAGGTTAAGAACCTTCTTATCTTCTAATTTTTTCACGCCATTGGATTACTCTCGCTGTTTTAATTGTTGTTGGACGATTTTTACAGTTTGTTCTGACATATACTGCAACCCTTGTTTGTTAAAATGTACGTTCACAGGTAATTGATATTCAGTCAGTTTCGGTAACATCAATGAATAAAAATCGTTAATGATCACATTGTGTTTATTCATAATCTCAATTGCAACTTTGTTATAGTTGATCGAATCTTCCGGTATACGGCTTGGGATAACGCCGTCTGGAAAAGGCGTGGTGGTCGCAAAAATTAAGATGGCGCCTGTCTTTTTCAAACGTTCCACAATTTTCTCTATGTTGACTTTATATTGTTCAAGCGATGTATAAGCCGGCTGTGTCGGATCGTTCGAGTTCACACCCATGCCTGGTGTTAATCGTTTGAAGTCGTGTAAGCCAAAGTTAAAATGAATGACATCCCACTGGGTTTCTCCAAGCCATCGATCCAATTTGGTAAGACCAACGCCGCTATCCCCAGAGTTCTCGGGACTTCCATCCGCTTTGACCGAACGATATACATTCACTTGACCTTGCAGAGCTTCTTTCACGAATGGCGTGTAGCCTATTGAGATCGAGTCGCCCAAAATCAACAAGTTTGGTAATTCTTCTTGTGCCGTTGTTCCCCAATCATTCATGTGCGCTTGTTCCTCCGTGGAACCGGGCTCAATGTTGATCAGTCTTAGAAGGGTCTGTGAAATTTGCTCTGCTAGAATGTCTGATCCTTCTGTCGTGTAATGGACACCATTCTTGTACTTCGCTTCATCCGTTGCCATTCGTTCATTGACAGTGCGATGAAGGTCGTTAATCAAGATGCCGTGTTTTTGCATTATTTTCTTGGCAACTTCGTTATACTTCAGCTCATCTCCCAAGACGGACCATTTGGTTTTGGGGTGTGTTGGGGTTGTCATTGCCCATATCAATGTGGCTTTTGTCTTTTTTAATTCGGTGACCAGTTTCTCGAGTTCAATCTCGTACCGATCTATTGGCACAGCTTGTGTTCCTTGCATGGATGTGGATAAATCACCTTTGTCGTCAATGTACTTCAGGGCATGTAATCCCCAATTGAAATGGATAACGTCGAACGGTTTGCCGTTCTCCGCTTCCTTGTTCAGGACATTGGCACGCACAATCGCAGCCCAATCGATCATCGATGTGAAAGCTGTATTTCCGTGAATCACGTTCGCTTTCCCCAACATTCGATTCATCACGTGCATTTTGTATCCGCCTGAGATGGAATCGCCTAATATGAGGACATTCGGCAACTCCGCTTTGTAGGTTCGAATGAGAACTTCGCGAATTTTACCCGCGGTCACTTCGCCCAACATCTGGTACCCGATCGCATTCATTTCTGCTTTACCCTCAAGGAGCATATCTAATTTTCGGATCGATGCATATTCCCATAGATCGTTCGTGGTTACGTCGAGGGCTGTCAATTCCGCGGTCAACATTTCATTAGTGTTATACAATCGTTCACCATTCACAACATAATCCTCAACCCCCTCTTGGATCGGCGTGGTCGTCGCCCAGACCAAATGGGTAGAAACACTTTGGAGCGATTTCAACGCACTCACAATCAGTTCGTTATATTCCTGTAAAGGAATGATTGCTTCCCCATCAGAACCTGCTCTTAAAGCATCAAGGCCATAATTGAATTGAATCAGGTCCCATTGTGCCCTTCGTTCACGAATTTGAGCAAGCAGCGCATCGAGATCACGATCCCACCCTTTAGGAATCTCGATAAATTCAACCAACACGTTGTCGCCCAACAGCTTTCGCACTTCGTCGACGTAACCTGCTGTAATCAAATCTCCGATCAATAACACATGGTATACACCCTGGTCATCTGCTGGATATGCCCATTCCACAATAGTTCCTCCCTGCTCATTCTTCGTTGCTGGATTGCAGCCGGATAAGATAAACATCACAAGACAAACAACAAAGACGATACACAACTTTGGATTAAGTTTTGTATACATTAGAATTTTTCCTCCGATCCATGGATCGACGCATTGGTATGTAGAGACAAAGAACGGTTGATCCGGTTGTTCTTCGACAAAATTCATGGCTTCGGTGAACCAAATATCAGTACAGTACCCTTCATGTATTTAGGTCTCCATAACCTTGATCATCGGCGATCAGTTTAAGCATTTGCCAAGTCAATGACTTCAAGAATACATGTCACAACTTGCGTCGCCAAAACCGCGGAACCTTCCTGATGAAAATGTACATTCACAGGCATCTGCACCGCATCCAATTTATCAATTACCATCGTATATAAATCGTTAATGTGAATGTGATGTCTCGCCATAACCCCCAGCGCTGCCTCGTTGTATTTCACAGCATCGGCCGGAATGCGAGACGGTGTCACACCTTC
>JBILCM010000157.1:0-2802 GCA_044353165.1 Paenibacillus sp. | reverse complement strand
AATTTTCTAACGTCGAATCTCAAGGGGAAAGATGGGGTCACATATGATAAATGGGGTGGACTCTGTTTGGAGACACAATATTTCCCGAATGCACTGAAACATCAACATTTCCCTTCACCCATATTAGAAGCAGGCGAGATTTACAAACATACAACCAGCTACAAATTTTCAGTACGATAAGGGGGCATCAAGGTGAAAATTAGAATGGCCGATTTGCCGGGGATTGGCAAGAAAATTTCGATGGTAACTTCGGAGCAAAGCACCATTGCGCTCATTGTTCACCACACAGGCAAACGGGATCTATATTTTTTCGGTAGCAATGAAGAAGAGGACGAATGCGGATTTAGCGTCACGTTAACGGCAGAAGAAACACGCGAACTCGGTGCTCAATTGCTTGGTGCAGCTTACCAACCGGTGGATCTGGACCAAATGAAGATGTTCAAAAACCAAATTGTCGTCGAATGGGTTGATCTGCAACAACAGTCCATCCTTGTTGATAAAAGTATTGCGGAATCTCGAATTCGCACAAAAACAGGCGCATCAGTCATTGGGATTGTTCGTGGCGCGGATGTCGTTCCCGTACCTGATATTCACTGTGTGTTGCATGCTGGAGATACGTTAATGGTAGTCGGTAAAAGCGAACAAGTGGAACGATTGATCGCTTTATGCAAAGGGGAGGAGTTGAGTTAGAATGCCGGAGGCGTTCCCTCTGTTATTCTTATCAGGAACTTTACTTCTGTTTCTCTTTGCATTTGGTTATTTCAGCTCACAAATTCGTATTCCAGGAATTGTGCTCTATATCGTGTTTGGAGTCGTGATCGGCGGTTTTATTTCGGATAACCATCTCATCCATATGGCGGGCGAAGTGGGTATCGTCCTGTTATTTTTCTTACTGGGACTTGAATTTAATGTGAATCGTCTTATGCAAATTGGCAAGAATGTATGGCCGGCGGGCAGTCTAGATTTCGTTCTAAATTTCGTTGTGTCAGCAGGGATTTGTCTATGGTTTGGCATGGATCTGCTAACTTCATTGCTTATTGGCGGCGTTATCTATGCAACGAGTTCGTCCATTACTGCCAAAATGCTCGAGACGCAGAAGCGGATTGCCAATGCAGAATCAGAGTTTATACTTGCGTTGTTAATCTTTGAGGATATCATTGCTCCGGTGATGATCGCCGTGCTTATTGCTTTAAGTGCAGGTGAACCCGTCACAGGATTCACATTCGCTATATTGTTAAGTAAAGTTGTTGTTCTTGCAGCAATTGCTATCATTCTAGGTAAAATATTATTTCGTAAATTACATGCGTTTCTAATCCAAATCAATGGTGAGGATTATTATGTTTTGCTCACTGTAGGGATCGCATTGACATATGCAGGATTTGCTATTTATCTCGGCTTATCGGAGATATTAGGTGCGTTTCTTGCGGGGATCATGCTGTCCGAAGCTAAACAAACGCAAGAAATTGAACAGAAAGTATTGCCCATTCGAGATTTACTTTTGCCTCTATTTTTCGTGTATTTTGGAACAACGGTCGTTTTCGGACAAGGCATACCTTATATGTGGCTCTTAATTGTACTTGTCATGTGGTCTTTAATTGCAAAAATAGGCACAGGTTGGATTGGTGGAATATGGTTTGGATTATCGCGCCGCGCTTCATTACGCGCGGGATTGTCTATTACGGCTAGGGGAGAGTTTTCAGTTGTCATCGCTACCATGGCAACGGGGGCCGTGAAATTGTTTGCGAGCGTATATATTTTGACAACTGCGCTGTTAGGAATTCTTTTATTCCAAGCAGCGCCAGCCATTGCCAAGAGAGTGTATGGTTCCGTAAAAAAAAAATTAGGAGATTGATATGGAGCGAAAATATTGGGTGCCTGCATTAGAACGAGCGCATGCTGTGCTTCATTGCATTGCAGAACAACCTTCCAAATTGCGTCTCATGGATCTAACGATGGCAACTGGAATCAACAAGAGCACCATGTTTTCGCTACTCCACACACTTGAGATGTTAGGGTGGGTCACAAGGGAGAAGGGTGATACCTATTCTTTGGGCTTAACTGTTGCTATTCTTGGGAATGCTTATTTTGCTAATTTTAGTCTAGTGGAAGCTTTCATGGAGAAAGCCGAGGAGGTCGTCCGCAGGGTTGGTGAGACGGTGCAACTTGCTCGATTGGAACATGGAGATGTCGTCTATTTGGCGAAGAAAGAATCGGGATCACACGTTAGGCTCGTTTCCGAACCAGGTATGCGGATTCCAGCTTACATGACAGCTTTAGGTAAGATGCTTCTTTCCGGACTTACAGAAGAGCAAATTACGGAAATCTATTCGCACAATAAGATGCAAGCATTCACAGAGAACACGATAACTTCAATACAAGCATTGCAATCGGAGTTGCGTCAAGCACGAAACAATGGATACGCACAAGAGAAAGAAGAGAGCGTTATTGGCTTCTGTTGTGTAGCGGCACCCATCTTTGATCGCAACGGTCAGATGGTTGCTGCATGCAGTATGTCACTTACGAAACACAGTTGGGCGCAGAAGCAACAACAAGCTACGCATGAAATTCAACAACTGGCTCGCACACTATCGAATACATTTAAAGATTGACGGGAATGCACCGAATCGAATAAAATTTAGTTATATATAATAAACAAAGTTTATTATATTAAACTAAAATGGTTTATTCGAGACAAAGGGGTGGGCATGGTTGCGATTAGCAGACAAAGTTACACTAATCACCGGATCTGGATCAGGTATAGGCCAAAGCACAGCTTTGCGGTTCGCCGCTGAGGGTGCAAGT
>JBILCM010000156.1:0-2813 GCA_044353165.1 Paenibacillus sp. | reverse complement strand
CCATCCCGAACACGACCGTTAAGCCCTCCAGCGCCGATGGTACTTGGACCGCAGGGTCCTGGGAGAGTAGGACGTTGCCAAGCACAAAGCAAGTCAGACAAACGCCCTTGATGTCATCAAGGGCGTTTGTTTTTTTGACGCTTCATCTCATACATTTGTGTAACCATTCGCGGTGATTTTACATAAATATATGGAATCTCCTTTATAGCATACGCGACAAGAAAGTATAGAGAATCAAAGCCATGGTAATACTAAGATTCAAATATTGACAGGATTGAAGGGAGAGGTAGCGTAATGAATGCCATCCATCCACAGTATGAATCGATTCCTATGCGTTGTTTAATTTGTGAGAAACAACGTTTAGATGGAATCCATGTTTGCGATCAGTTTATTTGTTCAATTTGTGAGTCCGAAATGGTTCGGACAGATGTCCGGGATGAAAAATATCATTTTTTTATTCATCAGATGAAACGCGCATGGTATAAAAAGGATGCTTAGCTTACACGGTATGATCAGCAACATCCGGGCGGTTGACGACCTAGCACAATGCTAGCGGCGACGGTCTTTTTTTTTATGTGCAAAGACGATAAGATAATAATATTCATAGTATAGAGAAGAGGGGCGGTAGGAAGATGGGGAAATCTCATTCCAATGCGCCACTAGTTGAAGCGCTCCAGAATTATGTTTCACAGCACCCTGCAAGTTTTCATGTACCTGGTCATAAAGGAGGAGCTGCCTTCTGGGATGATCCGAATGTTCGTGACTGGTTGGGAGCCGCAGGTATGTATGACACAACAGAGTTAGCTGGATTAGACGACCTTCACGCACCTGAGGGAGCCATTGCTGAAGCCCAATCTCTGGCTGCTCAAGTTTATGGTGCGCAACACACGTATTTCCTGGTGGGCGGTAGCACTGTCGGTAACCTCGCTGTGTTGCATGCGGCAGCGGGGCCTGGTGAATTGATCCTCATGCAAAGGAATGTCCATAAATCAGCCCTTCATGCACTTATGCTGTCAGGGGCCGGAGCTGCTTTCATCGTTCCCCAACAGGATCCTGCAACGGGACTTTATACGTCGATCACAGCGAAAGATGTGGAGGAGGGCTTACGCCGACATCCTCAGACTAAAGCTGTCTTTATTACAAATCCCAATTATTATGGTTTGTCGATTGATGTGCAAGCGATTGCAGAAGTGGCTCACAAATACGGAAAACCGTTGATTGTCGATGAGGCGCACGGCGCGCATTTTGGTTTCCACGCAGCGTTCCCGGTTTCAGCATTGCAGTGCGGAGCAGATGCGGTGATTCAATCGACACACAAGATGTTGCCGGCGATGACGATGGGAGCGATGCTACATTTGCAAGGATCGAGGCTAGCCCATGAACGCATAGAACGGCGACTCCAGATGTTGCAAAGTTCGAGTCCATCCTACCTCATCATGGCTTCACTCGACTGGGTACGTAGTATGTTGCATCAGAAAAAGGGTGGATGGTTTGAGGAAGGGTTGCGGGCGGCGGGACATTTTGAAAATACAATCAATCAGTGTAAGCACCGGTTTGCTGTTTGGGATGGTCAAGGAACAACATATCGGATCGATCCGCTCAAAAAGCTGTTGTACGACCGTGAGGGGTGTCTGACCGGAGTCCAGATTCAACAAATGTTGGCCGAGAAGGGTTGTTATGTGGAATTGGCGGATGAACGATATGCGTTGTGCGTGTTCAGTCTAGCATCCACTATAGAAGATGTTGGGCGTCTAGTTGATGCTTTGGACGAAATTGCTATGCGCTTTCCTACAGAAAAGAAGGATAATGCGCTGAAATTCGCGAATATATGGAATACGCTGTCTGGACAATTATCCACACCGATATTTTTAAGGCCTGACCTTGCAGAGAACGGATTGGTTCACAATGTTCGTGTGGAGTTCACGGAGGGAAGGATCAGTGCAGAGATGGTGATTCCATACCCGCCTGGTATTCCTTTGTTGTATCCAGGGGAGAAGATTACGGACAATGTCGTGCAAGCATTACTACAGATGCGGGCGATGGGTCGTTCCGTCCAAGGCATGCATGACCGTACGATGACGCATTTACGTGTATTTCAATGAAGGATATAGATAGGAGTTTGTGCGTGGACGGATTGTTTATTACGTTTGAGGGTCCTGACGGTTCTGGCAAAACAACACAGATGCGACGGCTGGGCGCTAGACTTCAACAAACGGGTATGAAGGTAATTATGACGAGGGAACCGGGCGGGACAACGATCGGAGATCGAATCCGGGAACTTGTCTTATCCCCACATTACGATACGATGGCTGATGAAACCGAAGTACTGCTGTATGCGGCCTCCCGGGCACAACATGTGCGGGAAGTCATCTTACCAGCGCTTCGCGATGGTTGTGTGGTCATTTGCGATCGTTTCATTGATGCCAGCTTGGCTTATCAAGGTTATGGACTCGGACAATCGCCTGAGCAGATTGCTTCGATCAGCCATTATGCGAGTTCAGGTCTTCAACCACGAAGGACGTATATGCTCGATGTGCCAACGGAAATTAGCCGTCAACGGTTGCTGGCAAGAGCACAGGATGCGGGGCACGAGGGGTTGGATCGTATTGAGCGTAAAGAACAACAATATCATGAGCGTGTAAGACAAGGATTTCTAACGATTGCAAGCTCAGAACCGCATCGTGTGCTATTGCTTAACGCGAATCGCAAGGAAGAAGATATTGCCCGTGACATTAATGAGGATTGTGATCGGCTGCTAGCCGCGACATTCGCACAATAAGGGGGAGAATGTATGAAATTGATCATTGCAGTTG
>JBILCM010000078.1:0-10307 GCA_044353165.1 Paenibacillus sp. | reverse complement strand
ATCCGCACCACCTGATGATTTTCTAACATTTCATCGCCAGATGTGCGCTTCCAACCCAGAACGACTTCTTTGCAACGCTCTTCATGCAGTTCGCGAACGTAATCTTTAAGTAGCCACAGCACTTCCTCATCCACACCGCGGACCAATTCCTGGAGTTGCATCGCGATCAGACGCCCTTCATTCCCAAGCTCGTTGATATAACGGTTCAACTCTGCTTTAATGCGCAGTACGCGCACAGCGCGTTGTATTGCATTGACCACATCGTGCATCATGACCGTCTCCTCAAACTCCGCGGCCGACAAATTGGTCATTGCTTGGTCAAGCACCGCCTTGTATTTTTCTAGCGTCTGCATTGCTTGGTTTGCTTTCGTCAGGATAACACCCATGTCTTTGAGCGCATAACGGAGTTGCCCTTGATAGAGCGTAATAACGTTGCGCCGTTGCGAGATCGAGACGACGAGTTTCCCGGTCTGCTTGGCGACACGTTCCGCGGTGCGATGCCGAATGCCGGTCTCCGAAGAGGCTATCGATGAATCAGGAATGAGTTGAGTGTTGGCAAACAAAATCCGCTTCAAGTCCTCACTCAGGATGATCGCTCCGTCCATCTTCGCCAGCTCATACAAGTAGTTCGGTGAGAAATCGCAATTGATCGAAAACCCGCCGTCCACGAGATCCATCACTTCAGGCGAATACCCACAGACGATCAGACCGCCCGTTTTGGCCCGCAACACATTGTCGACGCCTTCCCGAAACGGTGTGCCCGGCGCAATGAGTCGAAGCAACGTGCTTAAATTTTGTTGCGCAACTTCATCTTTAACCATACGTTCCCCCTTGATGCAACGATCGTTATTCTTATTCTATATGATTTTGCGTCGGACATACGTCTTTTTGTGGAATGCATGAGCAGGTCCCTTCGCCTTATGGCTAAGGCAGCATCGCTTGTAACGCTTCCTGCACTGTGCGCACAGGTACGATCTCAATCCCGCTGGGCGGTGTCCATTGTTTAATACTTTTGTCAGGAAGGACGACACGCTTGAACCCCAACTTCAGTGCTTCATTCACCCGCTGGTCCACGCGTGAAACGCCGCGCACCTCACCCGTCAGGCCGATTTCACCGAACACGACATCGGCTGGATGTGTGGCCCGATCGCGAAAGCTCGAAGCGAGTGCCACGGCGATGCCCAGATCAGCGGCCGGTTCATCGAGTTTGACCCCGCCGGCGACATTAAGGTAGGCATCCTGGGCTTGCATATGCAAGCCGACCCGCTTCTCAAGCACCGCGATGATCAGGTTGAGGCGATTGTAATCGACGCCTGTCGCCATCCGCCGCGGTGAGGGGAAGTTCGTCGGCGAGACGAGCGCTTGCAGTTCAACGAGCACGGGACGCGTGCCTTCCATGCTGGCGACGACCGTTGAACCGGCTACGCCTAGCGGGCGCTCCGAGAGGAACAACTCGGATGGGTTTTTCACTTCGGTCAGGCCATGCTCGACCATCTCGAAGATGCCGATTTCGTTCGTGGAACCGAATCGGTTTTTCACCGCGCGCAGCATGCGGTACGCGTTGTGGCGCTCGCCCTCGAAATAGAGCACGGTATCGACCATGTGCTCGAGCATCCGGGGGCCGGCGATGGTGCCTTCTTTCGTCACGTGACCGACGAGTAAGGTCGCTACGCCGCGCTGCTTGGCGATGCGCATGAACAACCCGGTGCATTCGCGCACCTGGGAGACGCTGCCGGGCGCGGAAGTGACGCCCGGCTGGTATACCGTCTGAATCGAATCGACGACGAGGATGTCTGGGCGCACTTCGTCGAGCGCCTCGAAGATGTGGTCCGTGTTCGTCTCGCACAGGACGAAGAGCGTCGGCGCCTCAGCGCCGAGCCGCTCCGCGCGCATCTTGATTTGCCGCGCCGACTCCTCGCCCGTGACATAGAGCACGCGCAACCCGCTTCGGGCCAGATGGCACGACGTCTGCAGCAGCAACGTTGATTTGCCGATGCCCGGATCCCCACCCACCAGGATCAGCGAGCCTGGTACCAAGCCCCCGCCGAGCACACGGTTCAGCTCGCCGCCGCCTGCATCGATCCGCGGTTCCTGTGCACGCTCAATCGATGCGATCGAACGCGGGCGCTCCTTCGTCGATGCGAGTCCCGCAACCGCAACGCCTGACGTCCTCACAACGGTCTCTGTCTCCTCGACATACGTATTCCAAGCATTGCATCCGGGACACTTGCCCACCCACTTCGGCGATTCACTCCCGCACGTTTGACAAACAAACTTCGTCTTCGTTTTCGCCACCTTTAGAACCTCCCAGCATAAGCGTTCTCGATGATCGCCTGAATGTCTTGCGGTGTCGTTGCCCTTGGGTTCACGAGCACATTGCCGCTGCGCATCGCATCCGCCACCAGCTTCGGCAGCACATCGAGTGTCACACCAAGATCCTTAATATTGCCGGGAATGTTCATCGACGCATTCATCTGGACGACCCTCTCGATTGCTTGCTTTCCCGCTTCAACGTCGGATTGTCCGCGTGTATCGCAACCGAGTGCCTCCGCGATGTCTCTCATCCTCTCGGGACAGGCCGGCAAGTTGAATGCCATGACAAAAGGAAGCAACGCCGCATTCGCAATCCCATGCGCAATATCAAAAACACCGCCAAGCGTGTGCGAGATGGCGTGCACATTGCCAAGCCGGGATTGGGCGAATGCCGCCCCGGCCAGCATGGACGCGATGAGCATCTGCTCGCGGCTCTCGATGCTCTGGACTGTGTAGGCGGTGTAGAGCGATTGACCGATCATCCGAATCGCTTCTATGGCCAAGGCCTGACTAGCAGGACTGGCTTGTTTGGATATATAAGACTCTATCGCATGCGTCAGCGCGTCCATTCCTGTAGCCGCTGTGATCGGTTGCGGCAGCTTCAATGTGAGTGCGGCGTCCAAGAGCGCCAGCTTCGGGAACAAATACGGGCTAATGACCGCAGCCTTGAATTGGGTTTGCTTGTTCGTCACAATCGTGGAAGCGGTCACTTCGCTGCCCGTACCTGCTGTCGTCGGGATCACAACGAGCGGCAACCCCGGCTGCTGAAGAAGCCCTACACCCTCGTAATCCAGAATATGTCCCGAATTTGTAACCATCACGGCGATCCCCTTGGCCGTATCGATGCTACTGCCGCCGCCCACCGCCAGCACCGCATCCGCCTTCCATGGCAACGCGTGCAATTGCTGTACGCCGCGCATGATGCTTTCCGCACTCGGATTCGGTTCCACTTCATCATAGATGGCGAACGCAATCCCATGTTCGCTTAGCGATGACTCAATACCATTGAGTAATCCCGCTCGAATAATGCCCCGGTCGGTCACTAACAAGACCCGCTGTATCCCTAGCGATGTCATGAACGTACCGCAGCGATCCGAGATACCTACACCGCACTCCACTGTTGTCGGAATGACAAACTTGAAATCCACACGATCACCTCGAATGTTGTGGTGCTATATTGTATTGCCGCCGTCGACGACGATCGTCTGCCCGGTTACAAAATCGCCGCCTTGAATGAGTGCCCAGACGAGGTCGGCCACATCTTCCGGTTCGGCAACGCGCCCGAGTGGCGTGCCTTCGCCATATTTTTGCACGTGGTCATCCTTACCTTCCACCCAGCGGGTCTTCACGATCCCTGGCGCGACCGAGTTCACCCGCACCTCAGGCGCCAGCACGCGCGCTAGCGATTTCGTGACACTGATGCCTGCAGCCTTCGAAGCCGCATAAGCAATCGAGCTGCCCACGCCCTTCAAGCCGGCAACGGAGGTAATATTCACGATACAACCCTTATTTTTCTTCAGCTCCGTCGCGCATGCGCGAGTCACGAAGAACATCCCTTTCACATTCACATTGAAGGCGTTATCCCAATATTCCTCTAACAATCCGTCAAGGTCGTCGTGAGAGACGAAATGAGTTGTGCCCGCATTGTTGATGAGGATATCGATCCTCCCGAGCGTGGCCATGGTTTCTTCAACCATCCGAACGACCTGTTCTTGTTGCGACACATCCGCTTGACAGGCGATGCCATTGATTCCATATAACTCTCTCGCCGTCTGCAAAGTTTCCTCTGCTTCCGCCCGCGACCTGGAATAATTAATGACGAGGTTCGCCCCTTCTGCCGCCAATTTCAAGGCCACCGCTCTGCCGATTCCTGTCCCGCCACCGGTGATCAAGACTGTCTTCCCTTTGATTTCCACAAGATCACATCCCCTAGTTCTTATCCTTCATCTGTTGTACGATGTTGTTCCCACACCGATCATCACTCAATTATACCAAACCGCACAAACATTTACCCTCTAGAGCACAAGGATCTCGCATCCTCTACTTTCTTGCGTAAGCACTAGGGGACATGCCGGTGGCTTTGCGGAACATTTTGTAGAAGTATGAAGAATCATAATACCCCAAATATGCGGCAATTTCTGTAATGGTCAACTCTGTACTCTTCAGCAACTCCATAGCGGTCGTCATCCGAAGGCGGTGTTGGTACTCCAGCGGTGTCTGCCCCACTGCCTCCTTAAACAAGGTAATGGCATAATTCGGAGACTTCCCAATCTGTAAAGCAAGGTGTTGAATCGAGATCGTCTCTCGATACGAGGCCAGAATCGCTTTCTTCATCTCTTCTACGGCTTGTACCTTGCGCTTGGGTAATGCACCCGCTTCCATCTCTCGGCTCATCACACCGAGCAGCTCGGTCAGAATCCCCGCATTGATCAAGCGATAATGCGAACGCTGATCCAGGTGGTTGCGGTAAATCGAAGCCACCCGTTCCCGCACAAAGTCAAAAGCGCGATTGCGGATCAATTTGGGCACATTCTCGGAAAGCAGGGGAATATCTACAGTCACCGGGGGGGCACACTCAAAAAAAACCGCATATTTTTGATGTGTTGACGAACCGTCATTGTAAGCTTCGCGGCGCGTACCTGTCGGGATGAAGACGATGTCGCCTTTCGATGCCACAAACTTGCGCTCGTTCAATTCGTATATGACGCGTCCGTGCGTAATCACCGCAAGGATGTTCCTAGGGACATGGACCGCACGATTATACCAATTGGGAATATGATCATCGAATGTACAATTCATAACGCTAAACATCGCGGATTCCTCCTCAATCCAGTGTTCGACTTTTACCAGAATCGTAATATTATACATGTTGAAAGTAAAGAGTTGCTTCTATAATGAACGAAAGGAGAGGTGACGATCATGGCCACACAAAGACCGAATATAATATTCATCATGTCAGACGATCATGCCGCACACGCGATCAGCAGTTATGGGAGTCGCATCAATCAGACACCGAACATCGATCGCCTTGCACATGAAGGGATGCGCTTTGACAATTGCTTCTGTACGAACTCGATCTGTTCCCCGAGCCGTGCCGCCATTCTGACGGGCAAATACAATCATCTGAATGGTGTCAAAGCACTTAATGACTCATTCGATGGAAGACAAATGACGTTCCCCAAATTGTTGCAAGCCGCTGGATACCAGACCGCTATCGTGGGCAAATGGCATCTTGGACACGGCGGACACGCAGACCCTACAGGATTCGATTATTGGAACGTGGTCAAGGGACAAGGCAATTACATCAACCCAACTTTCTTTGAGAAGGAACGTACTGTAAAATACGAGGGTTATGCCACAGATCTCATTACAGACTTTTCGTTGGAATGGTTGAAAAATCGTGATCCCGATCGTCCGTTCATGCTGATGTGCCATCATAAAGC
This sequence comes from Paenibacillus sp., assembly GCA_044353165.1. Classification (GTDB taxonomy): domain Bacteria; phylum Bacillota; class Bacilli; order Paenibacillales; family YIM-B00363; genus JBILCM01. The sequence goes on along the minus strand of JBILCM010000078.1, from coordinate 4,551 downwards.
GCCGCATGCCCCTTGGACTCCCGATGCAAAGCATGAGCACATGTATGAGGATGTCGAAATTCCCGAACCCCCAACATTATTTGATGATCTCGCGACGCGGGCACAAGCCGCCCATGAAGCATACATGACCATTGACATCAATATGGATAAGTGGGTTAAATTCAAGGAAGAGGTTCCTGAAGATTTGTCGCCGATCGAAATCAAAAAATTCAAATACCAACGCTACATCAAAAACTATTTGCGCTGTGTTGCGTCGGTGGATGATAACGTCGGACGTATGTTGGATTACTTGGATGAGGAAGGTCTCACCGAGAATACGATTGTCGTCTATACGTCGGATCAAGGATTTTTCCTAGGGGATCACGGCTGGTATGATAAGCGGTTTATGTACGAGGAGTCGCTCCGCATGCCTTTCTTGGTACGCTATCCACAAGCGATTCGTCCCGGTTCCGTGACAGATGCGATGACCTTGAACATCGATTTCCCTGCAACATTCCTTGATTATGCCGGCGTTGCTGTACCGGAGGAGATGCAAGGAAACAGTCTGCAGCCGATCTTCGCTGAGAAGCCGCCGGAAGATTGGCGAACGGCCATGTACTATCGTTACTGGATGCATCTGGACAACATCCATAACGTCTATTCACACTATGGTATCCGCACAGATCGATACAAATTAATTTATTATTATGCAGAAGCGCTCGGCACGTCAGGATCCAAAGAGGAGAGCCGTCCGCCGGAATGGGAATTGTTCGACTTGGCGAGCGACCCCTATGAAATCAACAATGTCTACTCGAATCCGGAGAACGCATCGTTGATTGTAACGCTCAAAGCACAGTTACACGTACTGCAAGCTGCCGCCCTCGATGAACCGGTCAAAGAAATCGGATAATGTAAGCACATCAGACGCACACCGGGAGTGAGGAAGCACATCCTCACTCCCTATTATTCCATTGCCTTGCGCTGTGCTAACAATTGCATCACATGGGACAGACCGTGATGACCTGTGCCTTCCTCACGATAAACTTCACCCACAAAAAAGTGAATGATGTGCCAATCGGTGAACGCATCCAACAAATCCTGGGCGCGATACAACAGCGCCACGTCTTTAGGCCCACCGGTGCCGTAAGCCAGCTGCGATGTTGAGTACACTTCGCTTATATAATAACCTCCCGGGCGAATGGCTTGTTTCACCCCTTGCAACGTCTTCTTGCGCAGATCTGGCGGAAAATGACCGAATACGCACACCACTTGATCCCATCGACCCTGCTCTTGTGCCCAATCTACGACTTGCAAGTCCACACACTGCGTCTGCACTTCGACTTGATGTTGCGCAGCGAGTCGACGACATTTAACAAGTCCGGCCTCTGCATAATCCCACGTCGTCACCTGATGACCTTGCTTAGCCAAAAACACAGCGTTGCGACCTTCTCCTTCAGCAATCGCTAACGTCTTCCCCGACGGCACCAAGCGCTCGGCGATTGCGCGAACGAAGGCGTTCGGCTCTGTTCCGAATACATAATCGTCCGCTTGATAACGCTCATTCCACATGTGTTGCATCAGAAGAATTCGCCCCTATGCGCAATATCGCCCTATTTTTCAAGTTTTGTCTTCATCTTCGCATTATGTTCAAGCACAGCGCGCTCCACCGCCGCTTCAATCGCAAGTGAACTTACTTCAATGCCTCGCTCGCGCAACTCTTTGTTCACGTAGATGATCGCTTCTTTCATTTTATCAGACCCTTTGTATTCTCGAAACACCGCCTCCGCGAATGTGAACCCTTCACTTGCAATCCGATGCAACAGTTCACGTGTGTCGGCTTCCTTGCGTGTGTCAATCCAATGCAACACGCGGCGGCGCCCCTCAAGTAAGAAAGCAATGATGATGGAGACTGCCACCGTAATTAACACTTCCGTCACCATACTTACCGCTTCCTTGATCATGTCCTGCAACATGGTTTCTCACCTCTCTTTATCGATACCAACAATGTATGCACGTCCACCGGGTTCGACACGGCCAATGTTGCAGGGATTGTTGTATAATTAAAGGGAGAACTTACTTCAGGGTTGGAGGAGTTGAGTAAGCTGAAGTGGCGTATCGTGAAAGTTGAAGAAGGTTACCTGATCTGTCGCAAAACGTGGAAATCCGAGGAATGGATGGGGATCGAGAAGGCGGACATTCGCACCATCGCGATTCGCGATCGGCAGCACAATGTAGAAGTTTTTGCCGAGTGCAGCACGCTTGTGTTGGCGAAGAAACTGCTGCCCCTGGCAGCTGCTCACTAACCCGCGAACATCTGGTGTCAATTTATTGCAATTGCAACAAATATTGAATTAATATGGTTACAAAACTAGGCAAGAAATGAGGGGAATGAATGGATTTAGACAACGTCTCATTCTACAATCTAGGCGCGCTTGAAGAAATCCCGGGATTGGGGAAGAACGGGTTGGTACGGGTGCCAGCGGATGTGCGCAATGCGTTAAACCAGCGGGCTCGTTTCGTTGGGATGGACTCGGTCGGTATTGAAATTCGTTTTGTGACAGATGCCCCGACGATCGATCTTTATGTTGCCGTACAAAAACCTGAATTTCATGTGAGGGGATCCATCCGGATCTATAAAGGCAATTTTCAAGTTCAGGTGATTGATATTGATCCCGGGATGACACATTTTCACAGAATCACACCTCCTGCTCAATTTCGTTTAGCGAATGACGCACTTTTGAACCAAGGTGGATTTTCACCGAACGTATGGCGTATCGTAATGGATCGAACCACGGCAATTATACACGGCATCCACACGCATGGACACGCCATTCGCCCTCCACATCCAGAGGAATTGCCTTCCCTGCATTGGTTAGCGTATGGTTCATCGATTACCAATGCTCACTTAGATGGTTATGTTCACGTCGCAGCTACGAAGTTGCGCGTCCAGATGCAAAATTTAGGATTTAGCGGCGCCTGTCAAATCGAGAAGGTGCTGGTTGATTACATGTTGGAACAACGTCACTTTGATTTCATCACTTGTGAGCTGGGTGTCAATATGCGAGGTTCATTCACGCCTGATGAATTTCATCACAGAGCAACTTACTTGATCGAAAGAATTGTGAAACTAGGGAAGCCTGCACTGATCATCACCACATTCCCGAACTGTCAATCCACCAACTACACATCGCAAGCTTCACTTAGTGCTGAGAATGAGGTCGCATTCAATGACATCTTGGTCAAACTTGTGCAAGAAGCGAATTGCCCTACCTTACAACTCATGCATGGGGCTGATGTCCTCACGGACATGAACGGCCTGAGTGGCGATCTCATTCACCCCACGGTTTACGGTCATGCGGTAATGGGACTTCACCTAGCCGAGCGGTTGCGCACATTCTTGGTTGGTTGTGGAGTGCAAATTTGATTCAAATGGTCTTAAAGAAACAGGAGGCGGAACATCATGTTGCGCGCAATTTTCAACCAACCCCAACGCACGAATCAAGGACGACTCGCTGAAGCGTTCGAGCTGATGCACGCATTCGCTGATGGTCGGGCAAGACCTGTCCCTGGCGCTACTGCAGCGTCGGGAAGAGCGTTTCGCCTCGTCTTGTGGACGAGAAGTATGATCATTACATTGGATGAATTGGAACAAAGCCTCTACTGTGCCAATATGTATGCGCAACAGATCCAGCATCGAACGTTCCAAGAGATGACCGCAGCTGAATATGATAATTACCGACGGCATCTCTATTATTATCGCAATGCGGTGCTGCGCTTATTTTCGTCGCTGGACAAATTGGGTTCGTTCCTTGATGACCTATATACATTACATACAGAACGCGTCAAACATCGCTTCTCCTACTTTACTGTGTTACGGCGCATGCGTGAAATCAAACAAGCGCCTGAATTGCTCCGGCGCTTGCAGACGATCAAAGATATGTATGACACCCCGATGCATGATCTGCGCCAGATGCGTAATCACGAAGTGCATGGGATGAATTCAGAGATGCTTGACGATGAAGGTCGGATTCGCTGTTATTCAACAGACTGCCTAGATACGATTGAAGATTTACAGCAAAATCTGCAGACGCTCGATCTCGGATTCGATATGGTATGTAAGTCGATTATTGGTGTGTATGAGCAGAAACATCTACTTTTTCCACACGACTAAAGTGCCGCACATCCGGTCATGCAATGCTCGCTTCTTCGGATCGAACGCCACCATGAGATAACCAATGAATAGGATGAGAGCAGACACGAGCTTCCCGATCAACTCACGCACAATGATGTGCCCCCACCGATTCGGTTGTTGATCCGCGCGAATGACTTGGATGCCTACGATCATTTTGCCAAGCGTTTGTCCGCCGTACACGGTCAAGACGATATAATATAAAATCGACAAGATGCCTTGTATGACTTGTATTTCAAGTGGTGGAGAAAATAAACTCACGCCGATGATCAGGTTCATCACGAGAAAGAAAGCCTGTACCGTTAGAGTGTCGAGTATTGCAGCTAAAACCCGAATCCAAAATCCAGCATACCTTAGAGGTAGGGCTTCTTGTACCGCACCAT
>JBILCM010000077.1:0-10321 GCA_044353165.1 Paenibacillus sp. | reverse complement strand
GGACGGTCTTCAAACCCAACTCTCTAGCAGCTTTGAAGAAACCCAGATTGCCCATCACGGTCGTTACGATCGTATCGCCATTTAATGTCCCCGCTTTGCGCATTGCATCACCGCATATGCTCAGGATGAAGTCACCATCGATTTCCGTACCTTGTTCATCGACAGCAATGAGACGATCCGCATCACCGTCGAACGACAACCCTAGATGAGCGCCGTGTTCTATCGTGGCTTTGCGAATCGCATCGATGTGCGTTGATCCGACTCCTGCATTAATATTCATTCCGTTAGGGGCATCCCCGATCGTGATCACTTCGGCCCCTAGGGATTTGAAAATATGCGGCGCCAGTTCATATGCAGATCCATGTGCGCAGTCCAATACCACTTTGATGCCATCAAAACGATTAGCAATGATCGACTCTAAATAATCGGCATATTTCCATCTTGCTTGTTCGTCATCCCGCACAGTACCCAGATCAACACCAACGGGCCGCGGCAATGTATCCACAGACTGGTCTAGCAACGACTCAATCTCCAACTCCGTCTCATCCGTAAGCTTAAACCCATCATGACCAAAAAATTTAATCCCATTATCTTCTACTGGATTGTGTGAGGCAGAGATCATGACACCCGCATCTGCACCCAGTGTTCGGGTCAAATAAGCAACCGCCGGCGTCGAACAAACACCGATCCGCACAACATCCGCACCGATAGACAACAAACCAGCGACAAGGGAAGCTTCAAGCATAGGACCCGAAATGCGCGTATCGCGCCCAATCAATAGTAGTGGACGTTGCTTTTGTGTACCTTTGGTTAAGACGAATCCACCGCACCGACCGATTCGAAATGCAAGTTCCGCCGTAAGTTGTAAATTCGCAACACCGCGCACGCCATCCGTGCCAAAATACTTACCCATGATTGCTGCTATCCCCTTCGCCTCGTGTTGTGATGCATCATGTATATGTTATGTTGTGGTTTATTCATGGGTTCCCGCCAGTCGCCGGTTGCTTTATGGAAGCGGCACTTTCACCTGCAGGAGGCGATGAAACACTCGGTTCAGCAGGCTTAGCCTCGACTTTCAACCGCACAGTCACCGGGTTACCCGGGGAAATTTCGACGAAAGACGGCAAATTGTATCCTAGAGGCAAATCATATTCACCCGGTGTCAAGTTGCTGACATCGACCAACAAGCGTACATTGTCTTTCGTCAAGTTGGCGATCACTTCCGGTGCTGCTTCAAGCGACACATCGATCTCCGTCGTCTTCGGCTCGAGCACAGAATAGGCATAATCTTCGTTCTGTCCATTAATGGTAATCGGCACATCCGATAGTGTAAGCGTTCCAGATGCGACCAACGTTATCGTAACCGAGACTTGTGCCGGTTCAACCCGTTCGGCCTTCGCTTTCAACGGAATGACGAAGTCGAACGTAGATGATGATTTCAGTTGGGACAAGTCGATTTCCAACCCGTCATAAAATTCCAGTGCATTCAAGTACTTCTGCGGTCCGAAGATGGTCACCTCAGGCATGCTCTGTTCGAATGTGCTAATGGCCAACCCTGGAGGGGTGGAACCTCTAAGCTTAATTTGCAGTGGCACCGTCTTGAACGGACTTGTGACGGGCACCTCAACATCAACGACAGCAGGTGCAATCGTTACAGCCAGTTGCTCCCCTTCGAAATCGAACGCCACCAATCGGACTTGACGCTTAATCGTCTCTGTTGCTCCCGTCAGATTGATCGTCCCCACCACACTTGCCACTTTATCTGAAGTGCTGCCCGTCACTGTAACGTTGACACGGTTGGGTTCCACAACTGGAACGCCCGCAGCAAATCCTTCCGCCAATTTCCCGGTGAGGTTGATGGTCACAGGAACTTCCTTCTGCTGTTTTTCTTCTAGTATGACATTCACGCGTTGGGGTTCAATCGTCACATCCACATTGGTTGGGAAACCGCGAGCGATTAATTCCACAGCTTGCAAGCCTTCACCCGCATTCCTCAAATCGGCAACCACTTGGTACTCTTTAATATTCACTCGACGTAATGCAGATGGACTGCCAGCTAAGGTAAGCGTAACTTTATCTGGTTCCAATGTACGGATCGCATATCGACTTTCATCCAAATTCTCAATCTGAATACTTACATCTAAGTATTTCTGGGTCGTTGCTATGGACTGTGCAGGCGTTGCCGAGTTTTGCATATCCATACGAACAATTACCCATAACATGGTCCCAATGATGATCGCTACGACACGTATGACATTGACGTTCTTGAGCCATTTATCCATGACGTCGGTCCTCCTTCTTCCGGAGGAAGAAACCCGATCGTTCTTTGGGCTTTTTTTGCATTCTAGGGTTCAATTCCGCATGCAGTTTCGCAATCAATGATTCTTCCTTGATGTCACGCACCATCTGCCCATTCATGGCTAGCGAGATTTGACCGGTCTCTTCCGAGACGATCACGGTAATGGCATCAGAAACTTCGCTCATCCCAATGGCGGCTCGATGCCGTGTTCCCAATTCCTTGCTGATGAACGGATTCTCCGACAACGGCAAATAACATCCTGCGGCCATCAGTTGATTCCCGCGAATGATCGCTGCCCCATCATGCAGAGGCGTGTTCGGAATGAATACATTGACAATGAGTTCAGCACTAATTTTTGATTCCAACTTGATGCCAGATTCTATATACTCTGAGAGTCCTGTTGATCTCTCAAAGACAAGCAAAGCGCCGATCCTACGCTGGGACATGAGCTTTAGCGCCCGGTTGACCTGATCGATCCGCTCGCTGACAGCTTGATCATCATCCGTGTTGCCTATCGTGAATATTTTCCCTCGCCCTAGTTGCTCCAGCGCACGCCGCAGTTCCGGCTGGAATATAATTAATAAGGCCAATACCCCGAATGTAAACATCTGGTTCATCAGCCATTGCAATGTGAGAAGCTCAAAAAAATAACTAATTGCCCAGACAGCAACGAGTACAACAATACCCTTGAGAAGTTGAACCGCTCTCGTTCCGCGTACGAGTAGAATGAGCTTGTAGATGATATAACTGACAATCACAACGTCTACAATTTCTTTGATGGTAGTCGTCCAAGACCATTCTTGGAAAATATCCATCCGTCTCGTCCCCCCGGAAACCGCGTGTGTCTATTGCTAGAATCTATCATACCATAAAAAAAGAGAACCCCCAATTGGGGTTTACATTCCCAACCCTCTTCACGGCGTGGAATGCGGTGTATACATCTTTAACCAATCTTTAAGCTTAAACCACAACCAATCCAGGGTTTGATCCACTTGTGTGATGCGTCCGGAGATATGCGCCGTCGATGCAAGTGCGATCTTGCCGTCGATAACAACGACATTCCCTTCAACATCACCGGCAACCTGCACAGTTCCATGTTCTACAACCAAATCCCCATGGACCACATGCCCAAGTGGAATGATGACGCGTTGGTCTTCAATGACAATCCCTTCAAGATCATTCCCGCGCACGATCATTTCCGTTCCTTGGTTCCATAAAGACAGCACGCTGCCCAACATCAGAAACAGGAATATCGCCGCAGCCGTAGCGGCAGGATGCTTGCGAATCCATAAAACCCAGCTAGGACTGCGTTTGACCGGTGGCAAGGAAAGCATGATCTTGGTATTTAATCCCGCTGGAGCATCCATTGGTGTCAAGGCATGAACGAAGGCTTCCGTCTTTTCCCAATGATGCAACTGCGATGCACAAGCAGGACAAGCCTGCAGATGCATCGACAAACGGTGGGATTGATTAGCGTCAAGTCCTCCGTCCAAATAATCATGAATCCAGGAGAGGGCCTCTTTACATGACATGGCTACTCCTTCTTTCTTGAAGTTCGTTGATCATGCTTATACCATACGTTCTGAACGTCAGAATGTTTCAAAAGATCATGATTCATTACAAGAGATCTTCTTGCTCCAACTTTCTACGCAGAAATTCCCGCCCTCGGTGCACCCGTGTCTTGACGGTTGTGACCGGCATGCCCAGCACATCACCGATCTCCTGAAGCGACATGTCGTGCAAATACTTTAGAATAACCACGGATTTGTATTTACTTGGTAACGCATCCATCGCCTTACGAATGCTACGTTGTGTATCTGAAAGTACCGCATGCCCCTCAGGAGTTAGTTCTTCACTTGCAAGCATGGCATACAGCGCATTCCCTTCCCCCTCTGATGCAACATCGGCATCAAGGGAATAGATCATCGTCTTTCGCTTGCGAAGACGATCGATCGACACATTCGTGCAGATCCGATAAATCCACGTCGAGAACTTCATCGTCTCATCATAACGCGACAAGTTGCGAAAGACGCGCAAGAATGTCTCCTGCACCACATCTTCCGCTTCTTGCCGATTGCTGAGCATTCGGTATGCCAGATGGTACATCTTGTCTTTATACAATTCTACCAAGTCTGCGAATGCGCCACGATCTCCCAATTTGGCAAGTCTCGCCAAACGCATCTCAATCAGATGCATGTCCATGAAGTTCTGATCATATCTCCTTAGCCCGTATTGCGCAATCCTGCTGCGATCCCATTCACTGTTAGAAGCACTTCACGCAACAAAGCGGCGTCTTTCTCATTGCGGTCCTGCGTTTCCCTTAATTCCGTCAATAATTGAACTTGCAAATAACTAAGTGGATCAACATACGGATTTCGCAATCGAATCGATTCTTGAATGACCGGAACATTGTCCAGAATTTCCGATTGACCCGTTATCTGTAGAATGATATTGGATGCGAGCTTGAACTCATTCTCAATTGCTGTGAATATGCGTTGTTGCACAACTTCATCCTTAACCATGACGGCATATTCCTTAGCAATCAGCAAATCTGCCTTCGCTAATGCCATCTGCAAATTATCAATCAGTCCACGGAAGAATGACCAGTCCGCATACATCCGTCGCAACAGATCTATGCCGTTAGCGTGTTGATCCAACAGAGCCTGTAAGCCTGAACCGGCACCATACCATGCAGGAAATAGATATCGGCTCTGCGTCCAAGCGAACACCCACGGAATGGCTCGCAAATCTTCGAATCGATCGCTGTTTTTGCGTTTGGAGGGGCGCGAACCGATATTAAGTTCTCCAATCTCTGGCAATGGAGTTGATTCACGGAAATACATCAGAAAATCAGGATCACGGAATACCAAGTCCTGGTATTTGCGTAGGGCATTCTCCGACATCATCTGCATGTCTGCCTCGAACGGAATATCCTCTTTCGTCAAATTCGGATTTTTTGCATTCACAGCAGCCGTCAACAACGCGGAAGTGGCTTGCTCCAAACTGCGATAAGCGATCCCCTTCATCGAGTAGCGTGAGGAGAGCACCTCGCCCTGCTCGGTAATCTTGATACCCGCTCCTAACGTGTGGGGAGGCTGTGCAAGAATGCTGCGATTAAGCGGCATTCCCCCTCGACCCAAGGCACCGCCGCGGCCATGAAAAAATTTAAGCTTCACGCCATAATCGTTACCGGCCTCTGTAATGGACTGCAATGCCATGCGTAGCTCCCAGTTCGCAGTCAGCACACCTCCGTCCTTATTACTGTCCGAATAACCGAGCATAATTTCTTGAATCCCATCCAACGCATCAATACTTTGTCGATATGGTTTTACCGCGAACAATGTTCTCATAATATCAGGTGCAGCATGCAGGTCGTCAATCGTCTCAAATAACGGTACAGCTTGGAACGACGCACTGACAGAACCATCGGAATTTACTTGAATGAGCCCGGCTTCCTTCCCTAAAACAAGCACTTCCAGAATATCGCTTGCCCCTTGTGTCATGGAGATCAGGTAACTGCGAATGGCACGCGTTCCGAACACTAGTTGAGCTCTGCGAACCGTCCGGAACACTTCGATCACTTCTTGCGTCATCTCGGAATAATCATAATAAGGAGAAGTAAGCGGACGCGGATCACGCAACATTTGTTGCAACAGCGTTACTTTCTCGGATTCACTCAATTGACTATAGGATGGTACAATTCCCATTTTGGCCAAAATTTCTTGCATTGCAGCTTCATGTTCTTTGCTGTGTTGGCGGATATCCAGAGTTGCCAGATGAAATCCGAACAATTCAGCTTGACGTATTAATTTCTTAATCAACAGATCTGCCGAATAATGTGCCGAGTGGTGTCGTAAACTGCGGTCAATCACATACAAATCGTTAATGAATTGTTCCGTTGACCTGTATTTGCATGTTTCTGGTAATCTTGGATCATCACTTTGTGTATTCTGAATGCGTTCAATCATGTAGGAAAGTTTAATTCTGTAGGGTTCTGTAGCGTTGCGCCAAATATCCCCTGTCTTCAATTCTACTTCGGATCGGTCATGCTCGATGGATGCTTCCAGTTCATCGGTCACATTCACCAACTCGGTGCTGAAACTGAGTAGTTGCAATCCTTGTTTCAAAGCCTCTTCATATTTCTTCAATGCCAACTGCCTGTGCATCAACAATGTTTCCCAAGTGACGTTCGATCGCACGGAGGGGTTACCATCACGGTCACCGCCAATCCAAGAGCCAAATCGCAAGAACGTCGGCACATGCCATCGGGATTCGGGATAATATTTATCCAGGCATCGCTCAAGTTCAACGTAAACTTCAGGCAAGGCCTCGAATAATGTCTCATCAAAATAGTACAATCCATTACGAACCTCATCGAGCACGGTCGGCTTACGGTCCCGCAATTCATTCGTTTGCCATAACGTTAATACTTCATTCATCAACCGTTCACGAAGACGCTCTTTCTCACGGTGAGTCAGTGTCGGGTTGTCAAATTGTGTCATCTCACCGGCAATCCGCTGGTGGATGTCCAACACCGAACGACGTGTTGCCTCCGTAGGATGCGCCGTCATCACCAACTCCAACGATAAGCCGCCGAGGATATCTTGAATATGTTCCGAAGAAACGTGGCGTTGTTTCAGATCAAGTATCACATGTTCAATGGAACCCGGCTGGACTTGTTCTCCAGAAGAGCGCTCATAATCACGTTTGCGACGGATCCGGTGATTCTGTTCTGCGATGTTGACCAATTGAAAATACACCGCGAACGCGCGAATCACACGTCTTCGCACTTCAGGATCGAGCTTGACAATAAGTTGCTTGAACTCGTGATGAATTTCCGGAATATAACTTGCTCTAAGGTGCTTGCTCATTTCGCGAATCTTCTCAACCATCTCGAGTAACTCATGACCGCTCTCACGCACCAACACATCACCGAGAATATTACCAAGAAATCGAACATCTCTGCGCAATAACTGGTGATTCGTATGTTGCTCAGTCGCGGACACCGTATTTGTCTCTGCCATCCTTTTCTCCACGCCCCATTATTGACGACCGTTAGGTCGATATATATTTTCTTATTGTACTAGAAGTTTGTCAGAAAATCTCGATTTTACTGCAAAAATGTTCCCTCATCGCACCCCACATCGCGAAGTGGTGATACCAAGTGAAGCGCGAAGTTGCGAGACAGATCTTTCAGCATTTCAACTCCCGCCACACTGTTCCCAGCGTGATCAATCGCGGGCCCGAACAAGCCGAATCCATAACGATTCGGCGCGAAGGCAACAATGCCGCCGCTAACGCCGCTTTTGGCCGGCAATCCCACGCGCAAGAAAAATTCCCCGGAATGATTGTACATGCCTGATGTAATCATGATCGTAGTGACGATCTGTGCAATGTCTTTGCTAATGCATTGATTTCCCCACAGCGCAAAGAACAGACCGATCTTTGCCAAGTCTGTACAATCCACTTCGATCGAACATACTCTAAAATAGAGATCAAGCGCTTGTTCAATATCTACATCCGTATCGATAATTCCTGTGCTTTTCATAAAATAGGCCAGCGCACGATTGCGATCACCCGTCATTTTTTCAGACTCGTATATTTTGGCGTTGATATTGATATTGGTTTTGCCCGTCATCTGCCCGATCATATCCAGCACACGCTGCAAACTCGTGTCAACATTCCGATCCGCTGCCCATAATAACGAAGCAATCACGATAGCGCCAGCATTGATCATAGGGTTCAGCGGTTTCTTGTGATCGATCGTTTCCAGTTTTATGATGGAGTTGAACGGATCAATACTGGGTTCCATCCCTACCTTGGCAAAAACACGTTCCGTTCCGAATTGATCTAAAGCGACCATCAATAGGATAATTTTTGAAATACTTTGCAACGTGAACAATTGGTGCGCATCACCCTCGCTAACGATCACTCCATCTGTGCGAGCGACAGCAATACCGAGGGCATGAGGATTGGCATACGCAAGTTCAGGGATATAATCTGCAACCTTACCTTGTTTCGTATACGGTCGATACACCCGAATCAATTGTGACAATGTCGCTTGCTCGATCTGGGGTGCCGGTATTGTACGCATCGCAAGCATACCTCCTCTGTCGTCTATATCATTCATTGTGGCCTAACGATCAATAGTCGTCAACCACGATCAAATGATGGCGGCATTCGGATCATGAGCGTTAACGTGTGCCTAGCTTTTATTTGATATAATAAGATGGTTGTGTATGAAATCAAGATTATGTTAAAGGAGCGAATTCGACGTGGAACGATCAACCTTGGCAGCACAGTTGTACACCGTGAGGGAGTACACGAAGACAGCCGAAGATTTGCGAGTTACATTACACAAAGTAAAGTCGATTGGGTACGAGTCAATTCAGTTGTCAGCCATCGGCCCAGTAGCGCCTGAGTTGGTTAAGGCGTATGCAGATGAGTCAGGATTATCGATTTGTGCGACACACATTCCAATGAAGCGCTTGCAGGATGACCTAGATAGTGTAATTGCCGAGCACAAGCTATGGAATTGTCGTTATGTTGGATTGGGTGCCATGCCTGCAGCCTATCGTACATCGGCAGAAGGTTACTCGACATTCGCTAAAGAAGCGGGGGACATCGCCGCGAAATTACGCCAGCACGACCTGCAATTTGTGTATCACAATCACAGATTTGAATTTGAGAAGTTTGACGGTCGTCGTACAGGATTGGACATATTACTCGAGGAGACCGATCCTCATGATTTCGGTTTTGAATTGGACTTGTTCTGGGTACAAGCCGGTGGCGCTCAACCCGCGGAATGGGTACGTAAAGTACAAGGCCGCATGGCCGTTGTCCACTTGAAGGATATGGCCATCATCCATGACAAGCAAGAAACAGCAGAGATTGGCGAAGGCAATATGCATTATGGTGAACTCATCCAAGTGTGTAGAGAAACCGGTGTCACCTGGTATGTGGTAGAGCAAGACAACTGCCGTCGTGATCCGTTCGAAAGTCTCGCCATCAGTTACCGCAACTTGCAACAATATATGTAATTTCATCGACACTGCTTAAAAAAAAGTTCATATAATCAAAAAGAGCCTTTCTACGAAAGGCTCTAGATATATTTTTACTTTGGAGCGGGTGATGGGAATCGAACCCACGCTACCAGCTTGGAAGGCTGGAGTTCTACCATTGAACTACACCCGCATAATAAATGGTCGGGACGACACGATTCGAACATGCGACCCCCTGGTCCCAAACCAGGTGCTCTACCAAGCTGAGCTACGTCCCGACAATGGCTGTTTAGCCAGTACATATGAACTTTATGGCGTGCCCTGAGAGATTCGAACTCCCGACCTTTTGATTCGTAGTCAAACGCTCTATCCAGCTGAGCTAAGGGCACATACAAATTTGGAGCGGACGATGGGATTCGAACCCACGACCCTCGCCTTGGCAAGGCGATGCTCTACCACTGAGCCACGTCCGCGTGAAAGCAAGTTCAAATATATCAAATCTGCTTACACAAATCAACTGATTTTTTGTTGAAATGGTGCGCGTGGAGGGACTTGAACCCCCACGGTCGCCCGCCAGATCCTAAGTCTGGTGCGTCTGCCAATTCCGCCACACGCGCATGTTTAAACCTAAATGTGAGCCATGAAGGACTCGAACCTTCGACACCCTGATTAAAAGTCAGGTGCTCTGCCAACTGAGCTAATGGCTCATAATCATACTGGGGATCCAGGGATCGAACCTGGGAATGACGGAGTCAAAGTCCGTTGCCTTACCGCTTGGCTAATCCCCATTGATTTGGTGGTGCCGCCGAGAGGACTTGAACCCCCAACCTACTGATTACAAGTCAGTTGCTCTACCAGTTGAGCTACAGCGGCATAATGGGTTTTGCACGAAAGTGGTGGACGCTGACGGGATCGAACCGCCGACCCTCTGCTTGTAAGGCAGATGCTCTCCCGGCTGAGCTAAGCGTCCTTGGTGACCCGTAGGGGATTCGAACCCCTGTTACCTCCGTGAAAGGGAGGT
>JBILCM010000076.1:0-10354 GCA_044353165.1 Paenibacillus sp. | reverse complement strand
AGGTAATTGAGAATAAAACAAGAAACGGAATTTGCGTCCCAAGACACACGTCCGTTTCTTTATGTAGACCATCCAATTTTTTATCAAGTGAATGATGGCGGAGAGGGTGGGATTCGAACCCACGGTAACCTTACGACTACGGCGGTTTTCAAGACCGCTGCCTTAAACCACTCGACCACCTCTCCGTGGTACCTGAATTCACGGCATATCCTAGTCCGTTCCTTCAGCGACATTCTGCATTGTACCACAGATTGCGCACCCATATCAACGGTTTAGTTTTTGGTAATCCGTGTTAATCCGCCCATATAAGCTCGAAGCACTTCAGGTATAACTACACTGCCGTCTTCTTGCTGGAAGTTCTCAAGAATGGCCGCAATCGTGCGATCCACGGCAAGACCGGAACCATTAAGCGTATGCACGAATTCCGGCTTGGCTGTCGCATTCCGACGAAAGCGGATTTGCGCCCGTCTGGCTTGAAAATCTTCTGTATTGCTGCAGGAAGAAATTTCACGATACATATTGGCGCTTGGCAACCACACTTCCAAGTCATACGTTTTTGCGGCAGAGAAACCGATATCCCCAGTACACAGCGCAAGAACCCGGTATGGCAAGCCTAGGCGTTCAAGCACTTTCCCTGCATTTGCAGTCATCGTCTCCAGTTCATCATACGAATGCTCCGGCAACGTGAGTTTTACCAATTCAACTTTGTGAAATTGGTGCAAGCGAATCAAGCCGCGCGTATCACGACCCGCAGACCCGGCTTCTGAACGAAAACATGCGCTATATGCCGTATAATGTTTGGGCAATTCATCGGCACTGAGAATTTGTTCCCGGTGGAGATTCGTGACGGGCACCTCAGCTGTAGGCGACAAGAAATAATCCAACTGTTCTAATTTAAATACATCTTCTGCGAACTTCGGAAGCTGTCCTGTCCCTGTCAGACTGCCACGATTGATGATCATGGGCGGTAATATTTCTTCATAACCGTGTTCCGTCGTATGCAAATCCAACATGAAACTAATTAACGCTCGCTCTAAACGTGCGCCAAGACCTTTGTAGAATACAAATCTGGAGCCGGTGACCTTGCCCCCTGCTTCAAAATCGATGATCCCTAGCTGTTGACCGATTTCCCAATGCGGCTTCGGCTGGAATGGGAATGACTGCGGTTCGAGATGTCGACGAACTTCAATATTTTCCGTTTCTGTCAAACCGATCGGTACCGATGCATGCGCAACGTTCGGAATCGATAACAGTACAGTATCAAGTTGCTCTTCGTAGACTCGAATTTCATCGTCTAATAATTTGATTCGATCGGACACGTCACGCATTTCTGTAATCAAGTTATCCGCATCTTCATTCGCCTTCTTGCGTTTGGCCACTTCTTGGGACACGGTATTGCGTCGGTTTTTCAATGTCTCACTTTCTTGCAGCAATTCTCTTCTACGGGTATCGAGATCACTGAACAACTCCAGATCATGCAACGATTTTCCGCGACGTAACAACGATTGTTTGACTTGATCGAAGTCATTGCGTAGTCTTCTGCTGTCAAGCATAACTTGTCCTCCCCATCACAGTCGGGTATTTGCAGTCGAGGTGTATTCCTTCACCATCGTTAGAAAATATTCATGCATACTGTTGTCCTCGGTAAGTTCCGGATGGAAGGATGCCCCAAGCAGATGGCCTTGTCTTACTGCAACGATGCCGTCCTGATGGCATGCAAGGATGTCAACATCAGGGCCCACATCACGGATGAGCGGAGCCCGGATGAACACCGCTCTCACGGGGCGGTCCCAACCTTTCATCCCAAGATCTACCTCAAAACTCTCTCGCTGGCGTCCATACGCATTGCGCACAACAGATATATCCATCAAGCCAAGATGGACGTTCTCTTGATCAGCGATATTGGATGCCAAAAGGATTAAACCTGCACAAGTGCCGAAGATCGGTTTTTGTTGTGCAGAAAATGTTCGAATAGCCTCTATAAACCCGTAAGTAGCCATCAATTTTCCGATGGTTGTACTTTCTCCGCCCGGTATGATTAAAGCATCAATATCTTGAAGTTGGGAAGACTTCTTAATAACTACTGCCGTTGCGCCCAACTGCTCAATCATCCGGACATGTTCGATGAATGCGCCTTGAAGTGCTAATACTCCGATTTTCATCTAATGGAATCACACCTTCTGCTGACTATAAAAAAACGGGGGAGTATTACCAACCCCGTTCCTGCATTCTTTGATTCATCTCAAGTTTGGAAATCTCGATTCCCTTCATCGGCGTTCCAAGATTTTTGGAAACTTCGGCGATTAAAGCGTAATCCGTATAATGTGTTGTTGCTTCCACAATCGCTTTGGCGAATTTCTCGGGTTGTTCCGATTTAAAAATACCTGATCCCACAAATACGCCATCTGCCCCAAGGTGCATCATAAGTGCCGCATCAGCTGGTGTAGCTATTCCGCCGGCAGCAAAATTGACTACAGGTAGCTTGCCGTTCTGATGAACATAAAGTATAAGATCGTAAGGAGCGCCCAGATTTTTGGCTTCGGCCATGAGTTCGTCCAAAGACATACTCTGTATTTTGCGAATTTGTCCATTAATCATCCGCATATGTCGAACAGCTTCGACGATATTCCCTGTTCCGGGTTCACCTTTGGTACGGAGCATTGAAGCACCTTCACCAATGCGGCGTAAAGCTTCACCCAAATCCCGCGCACCACATACGAACGGTACTGTAAATTCTAGTTTATTGATATGGTACACTTCGTCAGCAGGTGTAAGAACTTCACTCTCATCAATATAATCAGCGCCAAGCACCTCTAATATCTTGGCTTCGACATAGTGCCCAATCCGCGCTTTCGCCATAACGGGTATAGTTACAGCACTCTTCACTTGCTCGAATACGGTTGGATCGGCCATTCTTGCAACACCGCCTGCTGCCCGGATGTCAGCAGGAACTCGTTCAAGTGCCATGACGGCAGATGCTCCAGATGCCTCTGCAATTTTAGCTTGCTCCGCATTCATCACGTCCATGATGACGCCGCCTTTTTGCATCTCAGCCATGCCTCGTTTGACGCGCATTGTTCCTGTTTCCACTGCCACGTTCCATGCCTCCGCTTCTCGTCCATTTCACTTTACTGAACTCTCATTCTACATCATCTGTTCATTGCTTCGCAATGACTCAGAATATGTTTGTAAAGAAGTCTGCAATGTCTCGCAGGACCATCCGAAACCAACTAGCCTTCTCAACATCTTCTGTGACGATGAGTGGGACTTGTTGCGTCTCTCCACCTAATGAAACCGTAATGACACCCACTTGATCCTCAGCTTTCAGTGGCGCCTTCAATTGATCTTCAGTAAATACTTCCACCGTGACTTCGGGTTCCACTGATTTTGTTCTCTGAACAATCATTTCCACGCCGCCACCAATGACAACAGGAATGTCTTGTTTTACTCCATTGCGAATAAATACCGTCTTAACATCAGGAAGTTCTGTCTTTGCTGTCACAACCGTCTTCTTCTCGAATGAGTTAAATCCGTAATCCAACAACTTCCGAGTTTCATTGAAACGTGAAGCCTGCGACTGTGCCCCCATGACGACACTGATTAAACGCATCCCATCACGTACAGCCGTACCGGTAAAACAATATCCAGCATCCGAGGTGTGACCTGTTTTTAATCCATCTAAGCCCTCATATGCGAATTGTTTTAAGTTTACATTTTCTTTGTTACCTTCCAACATCCAATTCCAATTAATCATCGGTTTTGGATCCGCATCTTGAAACTTTAATTGCGGAATCTTAGCAATTTCCAGTACCTCAGGATGATCCAACACAATACGTCGCGCCAAACTAGCTGCATCCATGGCCGTTAACAGTGTCTCACCAGCAATCGATGGGGGAGCGTAAGACCCCATATCAGCACGGGATAAACCAGTGGAATTAATAAAAATGGAATTGGATGATAACCCCATCTGTTGTGCAGTTTCGTTCATTCGAATAGCGAATTGTTCCTCTGTACCTGCAATATATTCGGCGAATGCGACTGCCGCATCGTTGCCAGAATAAATGGACAATAGCTCAAACACTTTACGAGCCGGATAAGTGATCCCCTCTGCCATCAATTGGCCCGAACCAATGGACTCTGCAGCTGCTTTGGATGTCACAATCATGTCATCCCATGACATGCGCCCTGATTCAATTTCTTCCATAACGAGGTATTCCGTCATCATCTTCGTCATACTTGCAGGTTGGTAAGGTTGATTTTCATTCATGGCGTACAGGACTTGTCCCGTCTCAGCTTCAATGAGTACAGCGGACCTCACGTTTAAGCCCAAATTCACGGATGTATGATTGTCAGCGGATGCCGTAAGGGGCATGAATGAAAAAGCTGCAACACCGATTGCAACCATTATTGCCACTGGGCAAGAACGTCTCCAGAACATGGAAATCGTTTCTCCTTCGTAAAATAACGTTATAGTGAATAATTCGGTGCCTCTTTGGTAATTTGCACATCATGAGGATGACTTTCGCGAAGACCTGCACCGGTAATTCGAATAAACTGAGTATCCGTTCGTAACTCCTGAATTGTTTTTGTCCCGCAATAACCCATGCCTGAGCGTAATCCGCCAACGAGTTGATGAATAGTGTCTTTAAGCGGTCCTTTATAAGGAACTCGACCTTCAATGCCTTCAGGGACTAGCTTATTTTCGTTTTCTTGGAAATAGCGATCCTTGCTTCCATCTTTCATTGCGCCAATGGAACCCATACCGCGGTATACTTTGAAACGTCGACCTTGGAAGATCTCAGATTCACCCGGACTTTCCTCTGTACCTGCAAACAGTGAACCGACCATGACAACACTGGCGCCTGCTGCAATCGCTTTGGTGACGTCCCCAGAATATTTAATGCCGCCATCCGCAATAATCGGAATATTGTGCGCGTTAGCCACGGTTGCACAATCATAAATGGCCGTTATTTGAGGTACGCCAATCCCTGCAATTACTCTTGTGGTGCAGATTGAGCCTGGTCCAATCCCAACTTTGATCACAGATGCGCCCGCATCAATTAAAGCATGCGTAGCTTCTGCTGTCGCAACATTGCCTGCAACAATTAATAATTCTGGATATAACTGTCGTAATTTACGCACAGTCTCTATAATATTCGTATGTGCACCATGAGCCGAGTCAACAACGATCGCATCCACTTCAGCTTCAACAAGCGCCGCTGTTCTCTCGAACGTGTCTTTGCTAATCCCTACTGCTGCACCGACCACTAGGCGACCTTGTCGATCTTTAGCCGCATTAGGAAATTGAATGGCCTTCTCAATATCTTTAATGGTGATAAGTCCCTTGAGTTGATAATTTTCATCCACTAGGGGCAATTTCTCGATTTTATGTTTTTGTAGAATGCTTTCAGCGTCATTGAGCGTCGTGCCGACGGGTGCTGTAACCAAATTCTCGTGTGTCATGACTTCTCTAATTTGTATGGAGTAATCATGCACAAAACGCAAATCACGATTCGTTAGAATTCCCACCAACTTGTTGTTGCGATCAACAATGGGCACTCCGGAAATCCTGTATTTACCCATTAGTTCTTCTGCATCATATACATGATGCTCGGGAGTTAACGAGAATGGGTTCGTGATCACGCCGCTCTCCGAGCGCTTGACTCGATCTACTTCTTCTGCCTGTTGCGCCATCGACATATTCTTATGAATAATTCCGATGCCGCCTTCCCTCGCAATCGCGATGGCTAGCCCGGACTCTGTCACTGTGTCCATACCCGCACTCATTAGAGGGATATTCAATTGCAAATTTGGACCTAACCTTGTGGAAACATCTGCATCTCTAGGTAGCACGTCCGACCGTCTCGGTAACAGAAGGACATCATCGAAGGTTAAGCCTTCTTTTGCGAATTTGTTTTCCCAACTCAACAGGGCCCCTCCTCATCGATTTAAAGCATTCAAAAATAGTTTATTGCAATAGTATCAGAGTAGATATGCATGGTCAAGAATGTATGCTTTCCCTTCCCCCTACGATGTTAAATAAATAAGCCTACTTGGTAGTAGGCTCTCCTCATTAGTCTGTAACAGCGCCTTTGGATGCTGATGACACCAGACGAGCATATTTATTCAGAATGCCTCTTGCGTATCGCAGCGGCGGTTCTGTCCATTGAAGGAATCGATTGTTCATTTCTTCTTCCGTTACGGCCATATGCAATTGTTGGATTTCACTATCAATCGTGATGAGGTCACCCTCTTGAAGTAAAGCAATCGGTCCTCCGACTTGCGCTTCTGGTGAGACATGTCCAACGACTAGACCATGTGTGCCCCCGGAGAAACGCCCATCTGTAATTAACCCCACTTTTTCGCCTAGTCCTTTGCCAACAATGATTGCTGTAATGGAGAGCATTTCTGACATGCCGGGTCCCCCTTTAGGGCCGGCGTATCGTATAACTATAATATCTCCCGGGTGGATATCATTATTTAACACAGCTTTCGTTGCTTCTTCTTCAGAATCAAAAACCCTTGCAGGCCCTGTCATCTTCGTGATCTTCAAACCGGACATCTTGGCAACTGCACCCTCAGGTGCTAAATTCCCCTTCAATACATACAAAGGACCCGTTGCCCGAAGCGGCTGATTCAATGAACGAATAATGGTTTGACCCTCCTTCAAGGAAGGCACATTCGCTAAATTCTCTGCCAACGTTTGGCCTGTTACCGTGAGACAATCACCATGAAGTAAGCCTGCCTCGAGCAATACCTTCATGACCGCGGATACACCTCCAACGTCATGAAGGTGTTCCATGACATATCGACCGCTTGGTTTTAAATCTGCTATGTGTGGTACCCGCTTACGAATTCGTTCAAAATCATCCAAGTCTAAATCTACTTCCACAGCATGTGCGATTGCCAATAAGTGCAGGAATGCATTCGTAGACCCACCGAGTGCCATGATGACAGTAATTGCATTCTCGAATGCTTTCTTGGTCATAATATCACGAGGATAAATTTGTTTGCGGAGTAAATTGACCACCGCTCCCCCGGCTTGATAACAATCCGTTCGCTTCTCTTGACGCACTGCTGGATTCGAGGCGCTGCCTGGCAGGCTCATGCCCATCGCTTCGATGGCAGATGCCATCGTATTCGCCGTGTACATACCCCCACAGGATCCCGCGCCCGGGCATGCTTGACATTCAATTTCATGTAACTGTGCTCGGTCCAGCTTACCTGCATTGTACTGACCTACGGCTTCAAAGACTGAAACAATATCTAGGTCTTTACCCTCATTCGATTTTCCAGGCGAAATGGTACCTCCGTACACGAAAACCGAGGGAACATTCAATCTGCCGATGGCCATCATGCACCCAGGCATGTTTTTATCGCAACCGCCAATCGCCACCAATCCATCCAATCGTTCTGCTCCAACCACGGTTTCTATCGAATCCGCGATGACCTCACGGCTAGGTAAAGAATATCTCATACCCTCATGTCCCATCGAGATGCCGTCCGAAACGGTGATGGTATTAAAGATGAGAGGTGCCCCGCCGTTTTCTTTTACTCCCTCTTTAGCTTGAATTGCCAACTGATCAATATGCATATTGCAAGGTGTGACTTCACTCCATGTACTTGCTACGCCGATCATCGGCTTTAAGAAATCCTCATCTTTAAACCCGACTGCCCTGAGCATGGCTCGATTGGGTGCACGGTTTTCGCCCTCGCTGATGACAATGCTTCGAATTCGCAAATCTTGGTTTTGTTTTGTCATGATTCGTAGCCTCCTAAATGTTATCAATGTACACTTGAAAATCCAGGCACTCCATCAAATGTATATAGATTTTCTGTCTTAATACAATCAAATCCTGCTGTAATGAAGTTGTTGTAAATTTCAATGATTTGCTCGGATTGTATGGTCTCTCCTTCCACTGTCATAAACCGGCATCTCCAGTGATCTGTACAGAATGTTTCCGAAAAACCATCAGGATACACCTTGACCCCGCGGTTGGTTATGACTTGTAATCGCAAGGAACTGGACTGGATGCGTTCAACAGACTTTCCTAGCAGATCTGGCGTCCCTTGATTCCAATGAATGAATATATCCACACCCACCAATTGCTTCGTTTGGGGAATTACCGGTTTTGTTGCAATATGTAATTTAGGGACATCTTTATATGTCACGGCAGGAAGAGTTTCTGGCAATTTCCCTAAATTCGATATAATTGCTCGTGTAAATTCTTTGGTGCCTACTTTTTGCTTGCTTGTTCCTTCAAGGAAAATATCACACGTATGTATACCTTCCTCTAGCGTTCTTAACCATCCATTGTGTATTCTGGAAGCAACATCATTCTGGCCAATGTGTTGAAGCATCAAGACAGCTTCTAGCAGGAGTCCCGACGGATTGGCAAGATTCTGATCCGCTCCTCGCATACTCAAAAGCATACCTGACTATTTTCTCCGTACCGGGCCTGCTGATAATATTCAAACATTGGTAAACTTGATCTGTTTGGCGGTGTTCTATGCCTGCGTAGAGATCCTCCTCATTTTCACGAATAATCACTACGTTCATATTAGGGTGCTTCGTTTTTACGAATGGATAGTAGGAAACTGCCGGTCTGACATTGGCGTATAACCCCCGCCCTGTGGCGTAGTTATCGGTGCTTTCAAAAAAACTTTCGTTCTCCGCAGTGACTCCCAGGCTTGCGACTCAATGCCTGTTTTACTTCCCCGCAGATACACCTTTTTCCCAATTTCAATCGTTTCTATATCAATTCGAGCTCCTGCTTCCCTTAAGACATCCAGAGTGGCTTCCATAATCTCCGGACCAATCCCGTCACCATATGCCACTGTAATGGGCGCATTTCCCCTATTAAATACCTCCTCATGATTATTACTTCAACAAATTTTAGGGGTTGCAGATTTCGCAATATTTTTGTTCTGCTGTTTCTGATCTATCTGAACGAGAAATATTTATACGGTGATCACAACGAGGACATCCATAACAGTCTTGGTGAATGACGTTGGTTTTATGGTTGCAAACTTCACAAGGTAATCCCCTGATGTATCCAACCACCCCCCAACCCGGGCACCCACAGCCCGGGCAGACGGCTCTTAATCGATATGCCATCCTCCGTGCTAAGTCTTCTATGACCCTCATTCGCGATGGATTCATGTGGGCTCGCATATCAGTCTGCACACTCACTAGACCATCATCAGAGCGGTCAATACACTTACTTATTGCTTCACGAACCTCATCAATCTGTCTTAATCCTTTGAATACAACATCTGGGTGTGCCGCAGTGTTAGGTTTAACGATAACGGCATGCGATGGGAACATCACCCTTCCCAAGAAAGCTTCCATCATGTTATCCCATGATGCAACGGTAAGGGTCTCGTAGTTTGTTTCTAATGAAATCAGTTGTTCAACGATTTCGATTCCCAAATCTTCATCTTTCCAGATCATCATTTCGTGATCGGAACCGATGTATGGAACCCATGGATGAGGACCAAAACTCCCTTCGTTCGCAACCCCCAACGGAATCCCGCTATTATGAATTCCCAATTGAACCTTCTTTCGCAAAACTTCCAATGGATGGCCTAAACGTGGAACTTCCCCACTGAATGTCCCCAACACATCCGTATTGATTACTTGGGATGTCACCGTAGTAACGTTCAATATTTGTGCAAATGTCGGAGAAATAGCTGCTTCTTTCCCGTGCATGGTTGAGAGAAATGCTTTCTTCCCTTCATAAATGTGAGAGTATTTTTCAATAATTCATCACCCCCCTTCCAGAAAAATAGCACAAAAAAATCGGTATATTCATTCCACCTATAACGAATGGAAAAAATATGCCGATTTATTGTAAACAGACCCTTGCCATTACCCGCTTTTCAAGCTGTGTCATCAAAAATTGTGACCACATCTTGCTAAAAAGGTAGCAATTCGCGGGGTCATTCTACATACCTCTCGGTGCTATTGTCAAAATTATATAAGATGCGGTTTATAAAATCAAGGATAGCAAACACAAAACAAACGCCCTTGATGACATCAAGGGCGTTCGTCTGACTTGCTTTGTGCTTGGCAACGTCCTACTCTCCCAGGACCCTGCGGTCCAAGTACCATCGGCGCTGGAGGGCTTAACGGTCGTGTTCGGGATGGGTACGCGTGGTTCCCCTCCGCCATTGTCACCAAACCGGTTTTTTCGTGTGAACGAAAATAACCTAATGTCATTCAATTCAGGGGTTATTCCCTGAAAACCGGATGCGAAACGTTGGTGGTGTGTTGTGTTGCATTGTGGATAAGCCCTCGACCGATTAGTATTCGTCAGCTGCACACGTTGCCGTGCTTCCACCTCGAACCTAT
>JBILCM010000155.1:0-2871 GCA_044353165.1 Paenibacillus sp. | reverse complement strand
AATGTTACAATTATAAATGAACAATTATCAAAAATATTCGTTTCATTGTATCTTCAACAACACCAAAATTCACTAGCCTTATACTAGAGGTGAGTGAATTGTCAGACTTGCTAAAGTTGGTTGGTGAGCAATTGCGAATCATCCGTGAATCGAAGAAATTAACACAAGCCCAAGTCGCCGAGCGAACGGGAACGGATGGGATGACGAAGTCGCGCATCTCAGATATTGAACGAGGGAAGACGAACATTTCCCTGAAGACGTTAGAGAAGTTGATGCAAGCGTTGGAAGTGACTCCGGTGGAGTTGTTTCATTTTCAAAAATTGGATGGATTAATGGATATTGAGGAGAAGAAGATTCTCCTTGAAGTGCATAAGTACGCGCTCATGGAGCGGGATTTGGGCGAAGTGAAATATGTGGTGCGCACGGCGAGAGATTTCTTGAATACGATCGATGCGAAGAAAACGTAATGCAGGGAACCTACTTGTTCTGTGGTGAGGTGAGTTGACCAAGATGAATCAGAGCGGGATCGTCGATCTTCATTCTCACATTCTTCCGGGTGTGGATGATGGCGCGGGTGATGTGGAAGAGTCGTTAGCGATGGCGGGTTTGGCTGTGAAGGAAGGTATTCGCGTGCTAGCTGTGACGCCACACCATAACAACCCTATGTATCGGAATCGGAAAGCGGATATTCTTGAGCAGATGCGCATGTTGCAGGAGCAGATCACAACGGCTGGGATTGATCTGCAGTTGGTTGCGGGGCAAGAGTTGCGTCTGTGTGAGACATCCATGCGCGAGCTGCTGACAGGCGATGAGGTGCTGACCTTGAATGCGTCTCGATATCTCTTGGTTGAGTTGCCATCCAACGACATTCCCGACCCTCTCGAAGAGTGGATGCACGAGTTTCGGGTGAAAGGCATTGTGCCTGTGATCGCACACCCCGAGCGCAATCGTGCGATCATTGAAGATCCGAGAAGGCTTGATGACCTGTTGTCATGGGGCGCCTTGGCGCAAGTGACGGCACCATCGCTCTTGGGCCAATTCGGCGGGAAAGTCAAACATGTGGCGATGCAACTGTGCAGAGACCATAAAATTCACTTGGTTGCTTCGGATGCGCACCATCCCAGTGTTCGAACGTTCGCCTTGCAACAGGCCTTCAGCTTGATTGCGGATACGTTAGGAGATTCATATAAAGAACTCTACTTATTGAACGCAGAGCGAATGTTGGCGAATGAAGATGTGGAAATTGAGTATGCATTGAAGCCTAGAAAAAACCGATTGTTTTTCTGGAAAAGGTAGCGTTTGCAGGGAGTTGGGTCACTGAGGCGTCCTTTTTTTTGTTTTCAAATGGGGCGTTCTATGATAAACTGTAATTATATTATTTTCATTGGAATAATTTGTTAATTAAGGTATAAACCATTAAATAATGAGGTGTGGGTATGACGAGAAGTTTGGTGAAGAAAGCCACAGCTGTAGTCGTTGCGTTAGGGTTGGTAGCCGGTCTCCCGTTAAGTGGAGTCGCCGTTCAACCTTTGGGATTGAATGTTGTCCAAGCAGCGGACACAAGCACGAAGGAAGCTTGGCTGACGCGTCTGCAAGCAGCTTACGACGAGTTGTCGAATGACGAGAAAGCTGTTATTGCGGGAATCAAGGGTAAAGTGCTTGCCGTGAACGATACCGCGCTGGTAGATCGTATCGCTAACGTTCTGAACGGAAGGTTGGGGTACGACCCTGGACAGCTTACCACATTCAAGAACAATACGCTCATTTTCACCCAACAAGTGATAGCTACGCTGTTTAATACAGACGGCACTACAATCGCGCAAGACGTACATAATTTGCGAATGGATGCTGGATTGAGAACGTACTTGAACACGTTATCTGCACCTGCGGGTCAACCCTTGGATGGAGTTGGCGACGGTTTGGTGTTTGATGATTTGGTAGTGTTCATGAATGCGCTAGAAGATGCTCTAATAGCTAACATTAGCATCACGACGGCACTTGATTATTTGAAAGCAGAGAAGACCAATG
Organism: Paenibacillus sp.; assembly: GCA_044353165.1. Lineage (GTDB taxonomy): Bacteria > Bacillota > Bacilli > Paenibacillales > YIM-B00363 > JBILCM01. The sequence continues at coordinate 843 of JBILCM010000155.1, read as the reverse complement.
ACGATGTCACGACGCTAAAGGCGGAATTGAAGTCGCAAATCAAGGATGCTATGGCAGACGTCATTGCGATCGATTCGCTGAAACTTTCCAAAGTCTTGAACCATTATGCAACGGGGAATAATACTCTAGATACGTTAACCGATGCCATGGCAGAAACCTATCTTGCGATGACCAACCAGTTCGATAGTAACTTGGCCGGACATAGTGTCTTGGTTAAAGCTATAGCGCGTTCGGAGACGGTTGTTACATTCTCCACAAGCAATCAAGGCAGGGAATTGACACCGAGTCTTACCGTCATGGGCTTGGGAGTTCCGAATGTTTTGCTCGATTGGACTTCAAGTGACGAAAGAGTTACGTTCAACAATGGAAAATTCGTATTAAGCAATACCGTTGCAGTAGGTCAGTCTGTCACAACAACGCTGACTGCCAAGGACGATCGATTTGGTTTCACGCTTTATACAAGTCCGAGCCCACAGCCGCTGCAATATATCGCTTCCACGGTGAGTAACCTGAGTGGTTTGACATTATCTAGTGGCACGTTGAACCCCGTCTTTGAAACAAATACCTTGATTTACACCGTCAGTGTACCGAATGCAACAAGCAGCATCACGGTGACGCCAACGGTAGCAGATAGCACCACGACGGTAAAAGTCAATGGCACCACTGTTGCCAGTGGAAGTGCATCCACGTCGATCAACTTGAATGTTGGTGTGAATACCATTACGGTTGTGAGCACCGCGCAAGATGGAGCGACGACCAAAACATATACGATTACCGTGACACGTGAACAAGCACCACCACCACCGGCACCGGAACCACCAGCACCACCGCCGGCACCCGTAA
>JBILCM010000027.1:0-29579 GCA_044353165.1 Paenibacillus sp. | reverse complement strand
GATCTTTATCGTCACCTAAAGGCGTCGTTCGCAGCCACACCGCGCCTTCATGCTCATAGACATGCCCGTTCGATCGCAATGTAGCAAGCGCCCGATCGATTTGCCCATCCTGATAAAGCGATGACTCGCTGTACCAATGATTGAATTGTACTCGAAAGCGGCTTAGATCCCGCTTGATTTTATCGAGCTCACGCTCAAGACCGTAGGCTCGGAAATAGTTAAATCGTTCCGTATCCGGCAGCTGTAAGAGTGCATCACCCTCTTGCTGCGCCAAGGCATTCCCGAAGGCGATGATGTCCTCGCCATAATAACCGTCCTCCGGCATATCCGCTGACAAACCGAGCGCCTGCTTATATCGGGCCTCGATCGAGGTTGCCAAGTTCGCCACTTGGTTTCCCGCATCATTAATATAATACTCGCGATCTACCGTATACCCCGCGAAATCAAGCACATGACAAAGCGCATCCCCTACCGCCGCTCCGCGGGCATGCCCCAAATGTAAGCTGCCTGTAGGATTCGCGCTGACAAACTCCACTTGCACGCGTTGTCCCGCTCCCATATTCGTTCGTCCATAATGCTCGCCATGGCGAATTGCTTCGTGAATGACACCACGCAAATAAGACTTGTCCATGAAAAAATTGAGGAACCCCGGTCCTGCAATTTCCGTACGTACAATTCCTGCCGTCGTCGTGTCCAACGCGGCGAGAATCGCCTCTGCAATGACTCTCGGCGGCCGTTTCGCAAGACGTGTAAGCTGCATGGCCACATTGGTTGCAAGATCCCCATGCGCCTTCTCTTTGGGCACCTCAAGTATAATCTCGACCGCGGCACCTGCTTGTAACATACCTGATGCTTGTATAGCATCCCACAACGCTTGCTTCACTTTCTGTTTCTGCAGTTCCAGCGCGTTCATCGTTTTATATATCCTCCTGAACATCCAATGTAATCCGAAAATACCCGACCTCCGTACCACCTAACCATAACCGATACGCCCAAACCGCCTGGCCCAACCCTTGCGGGTTGAACAGGATGTCCAGTTGCTCTGTGACCGTTACTATAGAAAGTTGACCCTGTGCGATGTCATACGTACCTGTGGTTCGTTGTCCGAGTATAAATCGCTGGTGCGAGCGAATACTGCCATGGCGAATCAGTGTAATTTCTTTTTCGCTGCATTTGACCATCGTCGTTACACCCGCCAAGTCAGCGCTCGTTTCTTCGTAACGAATGATGATCTGGCCGCCTTTCAACCAGACAACGCCTGCCGCTTCTATGTCGAGCGATTGATGATCATGTACGGTTTTCATTCGTATGTAGACGTTCCGTTTCAATTCATTCATGGTTTTCAGTGTACTCCATTGCACCGGTTGAAGCAACCTTGACAGTCCCCTTGCGAATGTTGAACGATTCGCTATACTCGAGATAATAACGTCATTGCAAGCGGGTGGTCGGTCATGCAAACACATAACATTTTTCCCGTATTAACGGCGTTGGATCTGCGTCTTCCGATCTATGTCACGAGCGCAGGCGGTTGGGTGCATCAAGAACCGGTTCACCGAGAATCCGGCTATCATTCATTCCAATGGATTCAATGTTTGGACGGCAAAGGACAACTCGACCTCTTCGGTGGCAAAGCCGAAGTCGCCAAAGGGCAAGGCATGTTGTTACATGCCGGTGTGCCGCATCAATATTATGCCATTCAAGAACCGTGGAGTGTGCAGTGGGTGACATTCCAAGGGGGTGTTGCGCATGAATTACTGGAGCGGCTAAATTTGCGGGAATCTGGGGTTTATTCCGTTGCGGAAACTGTTGTGCTTGAGGAACAGATGGACTCGATAGCGGAAATCTTGAAGGGTCACGACCCATTCCAAAATGTTGAAGTGTCTACACAGCTTTATCGCTTGTTGCTGAATCTGTCCAAGAGCGCTAACTTCAAGTCGGGTGCATCCCCACGACAACATCTGCAGAACATGGCTCCGATGCTACGGTTGATCGAAGCGCGCTATGCGGAGGACTTATCGCTCGAAGATTTGGCGGACTGCATGCATGTGACCCCTCAGTATACGTGCGCGTTGTTTCGTCGTTGCATTGGGATGCGCCCGTTCGAATACATTGCCAAATACCGCGTACAACGCGCCAAAGAATTGCTCTTAGCAGACCGATTCATACCCGTGTCCGAAGTCGGTCAACGCGTCGGGTATCCGCATACGAGCTACTTCATCAAACTCTTCAAAGCGCAAGAAGGTATGACACCGAACCAATTTCGACAACAGCAGTTCACCGGATAATGCTTGCTTTGCTCTTCGTTTCCATCCCACGAATCGCTTCTTCCAATGTGCGATGATGCACTGCACCCTCAAAGATGTGCTGGACGATCCCTGCTTGGTCGATAATAACCGTTGTTGGATAAGCGCGAATGCGATACGATTCCATCGTCTTGCCTTGTGTATCCAGTGCGAGGGGCATCGTGTAGTTCCCGTTCGCCATGAACGTTACGGCTTGCTTGGCGCTAGATTCCGTAGCTGTCATATTGACGGCCAGCACGGTAACGCCTTGCGCCTTATACCGATCGTGCATCGTCTGCATCGATGGCATCTCCGCGCGGCAAGGGGGGCACCACGAGGCCCAAAAATTCACAATGACGATCTGGCCCTTATAATCAGCGAGCGTGACAGGCTCTCCCGAGGCCGTATCCAGTGAAAACGCCGGCGCTTGAACACCGATGCCAGGCAGTCGTTGCACCTTCACACCATCCGATATCGCTTGAACGCCCATCAGTGTAATTCCGATGATAATAGCGGCTTGAACAGCCCATCGGCGACGAGAGGCGGCTTCATCTGTCACCAACCGCAGCCAAGCGGCTCGCAGCAACACATACAACACAGCGAAAACGACTGGGAGCAAGAAAATAAAGCTCGTCCAATGTAGACGAGCGAGCAGGATGAGGCCCGCCTGATGCGCTGCAATACCAAACAAGACAAAAACGCCCATGACGTGAGCCATCTCACGGGGCCGAATCTGTTGTCGCCGCAACTTCAAGTATCCCGCAGCGAACGCTACTGCACTGGCGAGCCATTGTCCGCGCTCGCCTCCATCAAAATACAATAACGACGAAGGGTGTTCTATCGTGCCGACAGGATCGAACATCAGGATGCTACCCTTCCAGACCAAAAGCCACACGAAGGAAGCCATCGTCAGAGCGTTCTGCACACTTGCTGCTGCAGGATGGGCACGAAAAAACAAATGCACGGCCAAGAGACCGGCCGCGCCAAAGATGATTTTCATGAGCAAGGGGCCATTCAATGCGAGTGGCCCCCATTGAATAATGAAGATGTCCATGACAACTCCTATCGCCTATTTAATGAATCCTAACAGCATCTCGCGAATAAGCTTCGCGGCTACAATCGGTGTTTGTTCTGTATGATCGTAGATCGGAGCCACCTCGACAAGATCCGCGCCCACGACACGCGCACCGCTCCCGGCGATTGCATGGATTGCGCCAAGCAACTCCTTGGACGTGATGCCGCCCGCTTCAGCCGTGCCTGTCCCCGGAGCGCAAGAAGGATCCAATACATCAATATCAATCGTGACGTAAACCGGCAAGCCAGCGAGCTGAGGCAACACTTGCTTCAGCGGTTCCAACACATCGAAGGGGTAGAAGTTTACGTTCTCTCGCGCCCAAGCGAATTCCTCGCGCATCCCTGAGCGAATGCCGAATTGATATACGCGCTTGCCACCGAGCAATTGAGCGGCTTTGCGGATGGGCGTCGAGTGTGACAACGGCTCCCCCTCATACGATTCACGCAAATCTGCGTGAGCATCGATATGGATGATACGCAAGTCGGGATATGCCGCGAACACTTCGCGAATGACTGGCCATGACACCAGGTGTTCCCCGCCTAGACCGATCGGAACTTTGCCGTCAACGAGCAGTCCCCGCACATAATCACCGATCACCTCAAGGCTGCGCGCTGCGTTGCCGAACGGCAACAACAAATCGCCAGCATCGAAATAACGAATCTCTTCCAGATGGCGATCCAAATACGGGCTGTATTCCTCTAGACCGACCGATGATTCGCGAATGCGAGCCGGACCGAAGCGCGAACCTGGGCGGAAACTCACCGTGTAATCCATCGGCATACCATAAATAACAGCTTGCGCAGCCTTGTAATCATCCGAGCTAAGCAAAAATACATTGCCCGAATACGCTTGATCGAGTCTCATCGCACCAAATCCTCCACGAATTTAGGCAGAACGAATGCCGCTCGATGTAAGCGCGGGCTATAATACTTCGTTGCCATCTCCGGAATCGAAGCCTCTTCCACCTGGGTAGGATCATATTGCTTGCTGCCCATCGTGAATGTCCAAAGACCGCTTGGGTACGTCGGAATGTTCGCGCCATACACACGGACGATCGGGAAGATTTCTTTCACGTCCTGGTTTACTTGGCGAATCAAGTCTGCCTTAAACCAAGGGTTGTCCGTCTGGGCCACGAAGATGCCGTCTGCTTTCAACGCTTCGTAGATCCCTTGATAAAACCCCTTCGTAAACAACTCCACTGCAGGGCCTACCGGCTCCGTCGAATCGACCATGATCACATCATACACATTCTTCATGCTCGCAATGTGCATATACCCGTCATCCACGATGACTTCCACGCGCGGATTGTCGAGCTCGCCCGCAATTTCGGGCAAGTACTGCTTCGAGTATTGAATGACTTTGCCATCAATTTCGACAAGCACCGCTTTCTCCACTTGCGGGTGCTTCAACACCTCGCGAATGACACCGCCATCGCCGCCGCCGACCACCAACACTTGCTTCGGATGGGGATGCGTCACAAGCGCCGGATGCGCCACCATCTCATGGTACACAAACTCATCGCGCACCGTCGTCATGACCATGCCGTCGAGGACGAGCATCCGTCCCCACTCTTTCGTATCGATCATCGCCAGATGTTGAAAATCGGTCTGTTCATCCACATAAGTCCGGTTGATTTTCGCTGTAATTCCAAAATCCTCAGTCTGTTTCTCCGTATACCACAATTCCACAATGATCCCTCTTTTCTTCAATAGTATTATAGAACACTCCGCCAAAAATGCAACCAAAGTATAGACTTTCAGCCTTCTTCCCATACTGTTACCAGGAGGAGGAAACTGTATGGACGAACCGATCAAACGCACACCCGGACAACCTTCTATTCAACCTTCCAATCCTGCTGATTCGATTCCGCTGTTGCGAACGCTTCGCCGTGTGAAACGAGCGGTCCATCGATTGTTTTCGTTATTCGTACTCCTAGCCATTCTCTTGGCCGGGTTGCTGCTATTTTTGCGCGTGTTGCCCATGCCTCCGCTCGCATTCACACAATCAACTCTACTGATTGACATTCACGGTAATATCATTGATTCGTCCCATAACGGAGAGAATCGTCATATTATCGCATTGCAAGATATTTCGCCATACATGCGCAAGGCCGCTTTGGCAATCGAAGACAAGCGGTTCTATACCCATTTTGGAATTGATCCAATTGGACTGACACGTGCGGTCTGGGTGAACATTGCAGCGCTTGACCTCCATCAGGGCGCAAGCACCTTGACGCAACAGTTGGCCCGCAATTTATTTCTCACGCACGAGAAGACGTTCACCCGCAAAATCAAGGAAGCCCTATACGCCTTACAATTGGAGATGGCCTTCTCCAAGGATGAAATCTTGGCGATGTATCTCAACCAAATTTATTTTGGTCACGGTGCTTATGGGGTGGAAGCGGCGGCGAAGCTTTATTTTGCCAAGTCTGCTTCCCGATTGTCCATTGCAGAAAGTGCATTGTTAGCGAGTGTGATGAAAAGCTGGAAATATTATTCCCCGCACATGAACTATGACCGTTCGATTGCACGGCAACGCATGATCATTCAAGAGATGGCCGCGCAAGGCATGATCACAGCAGACGAGGCAACTCAGGCGTTGGCAGAGTCGCTCCAGATCGTCCCCCCCGCACAACGCGCGCCTGCGAAAGCGCCGTACTTCCGCGATTATGTGCGCTCGGTCGCCGTTGGTCGGCTTGGCATCGATGAAGCGGTCTATGATTCCGGCGGGCTGAAAGTGTATACGACGCTCGATTTGCATGCGCAGCAAATTGCGGAAGAGACGGTGACGAAATATGCGGCACCGCATGCGGAGTTGCAGGCCGCACTCGTGGCCATCGATCCGCGCACTGGGACCATTCAAGCGATGGTGGGCGGTCGGGACTATGCAGTCAATCAATACAATCGCGCTGTTGCAAGCAAGCGGCAACCGGGTTCTTCTTTTAAGCCGTTGTTATACTTAACGGCTTTGCAAGAACCGGGATTCACAGCAACGACCCGTTTTGAAAGCAAACCGACTGTGTTTACATATGATGAAGGCCGTAAAACGTATGCACCCCAAAATTTCGGGAACAAATATGCCAATCAAACGATTGACTTGCGTTATGCCATCTCGAAATCAGACAATGTGTATGCCGTGCATACTTTGCTGCAAGTGGGTGCACCGAAGGTGATCGAGACGGCTCGCCAGTTGGGCATCAAGAGTGACCTCGAACCGTTGCCTTCACTCGGACTGGGCACGTTCCCGGTCAGTCCGCTCGAGATGGCATCCGCATTCGCCATCATCGCAAACAACGGGTTGCGCACCGAACCGACGGCCATCTTAAAAATTGAAGACGCCTATGGCAGGGTCCTCTATCGCGCCCAACCCCAACCGCAACAGGTGGTGGATGCCCGCTACACCTACGTGTTGACCCACCTTCTGCAAGGTGTGTTTGATCCAGGGGGGACAGCGAACCGCGTCGCAAATCTGTTAAAACGTCCTGTTGCCGGAAAAACCGGAACGACCAACACCGACGCCTGGATGGTCGGGTACACCCCCGAACTTGCCACAGCAGTCTGGGTTGGTTACGATCGCGGCAGAACGATCACGACCGTGGAAGCCCACACCGCCTCCCCTGTGTTTGCCGAATTTACGGAGCGCGTGCTTTCTGCGGTGCCACCCAAGCTGTTCGAGATCCCCGATGGGATCGCCAGCGTCTATATTGACCCAACAACAGGGATGCTCGCGACGAAAGAGTGCGTAAATCCGCGGTTGGAATCATTCGTATCCGGTACAGAGCCGACGGAATATTGCAACCTACATCCGGATGCCCCAGGACTTTCATCGCCCGATTCGAATAACGATGAACAAGAGCGCCATTGGTGGGAACAGTTGCGGAGGTGGTGGAACAGTTAACCTCATGAAATTTTGGCTACCATGCGAATATGAGTTTCATCGTCTGAAATACAATGCTCTCATCATTCTTGCCCACCCAAGGGTCAAAATGAGGTTCCATCACTTCATGCCAATTTCCCGGGGAATGTTGCGTGTTTAACTTGCCTTGCGGTTTCTGTTCACTGACGATGGCAGGTTTTTCACTGTATAGAAAGATTAACGTGCGATACAGACCGATAATGAGTGATTTGTTGGAATGTTCCGGTTTTTCTTCTTGCAATTGATAATGATAGAACACATAACTAGCCACCATCTCAGGCTTTAGCCTCGCTAACACACCCACACGTTCATCTACAACTCTTTCCTTCCGCCATTCAAGCGGATTGTTCGGCACCCCATCATGGTACACATCCACCATACTTACCGCATAGTGTACGCCTTCTAAACTTGGCCAACTTTCCAGATGCTCGATCACTTCACCTTCCCATGGTTGCCAATCTGTCAGGGAAGTCCATTCCGCATATCCGCATAACATATGATCTTGTTGAAACAAGGCGAACGATAGTAAACCTTTGTCCTGCCACGTCTGTAATTGCGATTGGATATACGCAAGCAAATCTTGAATCCGAATATCATAAGGTTCCGACTTCAGATACGATAGAAACATATAGCGGTGGATCATGGTCTCCCCTGCTTTCACATAGATTTCATATGCTAAATTATATATGATAGGAAGAGGACTTCAAAAGCAAACAACACACTTTAGTAGGAAGTGATGGTTCAATGACGACTGTACTCATTGTGGATGATTCTCCCATTATGCGCCGAAATTTACGCTCAATTCTGACCCAAGCGGGATGCCAGGTGATCGCAGAGGCAGGCAATGGTGAAGAAGGTTTTCAAGCTTATGAGAAACACCAACCGGATTTGGTGACGATGGATATTACGATGCCGATCATGAATGGCATCCATGCTGTCAAAAAAATCGTCTCCGCATACCCCGAAGCGCGGATCATTGTGATCAGTGCTTTCGATCAACGCAACATGGTATTCGAAGCGATGGAGAGCGGCGCCAGAAACTATATTATCAAGCCAATTACAGCCGAAAAATTGCTGCAGAAACTTGATCAAGTGCTTCAAGAGGACAACAGAGCGTGACCCGCATGAATGCACAAGGTTTGTTGTACATATTCGCGCTGAAAGCAACCTGTTGGCAACTGATCCCGTTATCTGTACTGGTGACGTTAAATCATCTTTTGAAACTCGACCTATCGCCATTCGCATTCTTTTATATTTCAGCACTGCTGCTTGTTGGATTTGGTGTGGATTATGCGCGGACGATCAAGTCGAAAATCGAACAGCCGCTGATGCACTTACGCACAGCGCTCGAGGATCATGCCGAAGGATTTATTCATACCGAGATGCCCGAGCATCTGATTACACGTGCGGACCCATTATTGCGAACCTCCATGCAGCTGTACATTGATGTGAATCGGAATACACTTCGCCAGATTGACAGTCTTGAACGAGGGTATGAGGAAGAGCGACGCGCAAAATTGGAACAAGTCGCGCTTACGAATGCGTACGAAAAATTTGTGCCCAAACAATTCATCCGCTTTCTTAACAAAAATAGCATCACCTCCGTGCGACTGGGTGACCAAGTTCGTACGCACATGAGTGTGTTGTACTCCGATATCCGTTCTTTCACGACGTTGTCTGAACAACTGACCCCTGATGAAAACTTTCGTCTACTCAATTCTTATTTGATGGTGATGGAACCCGCCGTCATTCGTCATCATGGTTTTATTGACAAGTTTATAGGCGATGCGATTCTAGCCTTATTCCACAACAGAGCAGACGATGCGGTAGCAGCATCTGTCGATATGCTACATACCCTGCGCGCATGGAATGAAGGCCGTATTCGGGCGGGATATGTTCCGCTGTCGATCGGTATCGGGATAAATACGGGACCTATGATGTTAGGGATTGTTGGCGGTGAAAATCGCATGGAAGTGACCGTCATAAGCGATGCGGTCAATCTTGTAGCACGCATTGAAGAACTGAACAAAGTTTATGGCACTGCTCTCTTGCTCAGCGAGTTCACACACCAACAATTGCACCACCCAGAATCTTTCGCCATGCGTTACATTGATAAAGTTCTTGTGAAAGGGAAAACACATGCCGTCCGGATCTACGAAGTGTTCGACATGAACGAACCTGCGCTTCGCGAAGGGAAAATCAAGACGTTATCGATCTTCGAACATGCATGCAATCTGTATCATGATCATAAGTCGGCGGAAGCCTTGCCCTTGTTCCTTGACTGCATTCGTGCCTGTCCTGACGATAAGATTGCAGGCATTTATATCGAACGTTGCCATTCCATCAGCAAGCTTCATGAAGGAGGTCCTCTATGAAGATCAAAAGGCCCCGGCCGAATCGGCGCACCTTGCGCAAACGCATATCCAGAGCGATGTTCATCTCTTCTTTTCTACTCATTCTATTGTTCGGTGTGGCCATGTATTTCATCATGCGTTCGATCATTCTGGACGGTGTATCTAAAGGGGCGACCACGTTCGTCAGTTATTCTATTGCGACGGAGATGAGCTCCCCCAGCTTTCCCGCCTCTTTCGGGCTGAAAGACGTTCAATCGTTTGATGTTACGACATCCGGATATGAGGATTGGGCAGAGCGACTGGAATCGATGTCTTCCATCTCAAGTTATCTAAATATGGATCAGATGATGATGGAAGAAATGAAACGAGAATTTTCTACAGGTGTTGAAATAAAGGCTGACGCCGATGAATTCCGTGTCGAGTTGGATGACCTGCAGATCATCTTCATTAAGGTGCAAGTAGGGGGTCGCATTATATTCAACAACATGCGATCCATCGTTAGCACGCCGGATCAAGATGTAAACTCACTTTATTCGTCTATGGCGCCCAAGAACCAGAGCGTACGCACCATACAAGATACAGAAGGGAATACCATCGGGGAAGTCACCGTCGGCATTCTGCCCGAAGTTCCCATCATAGCCGTCACTTTTATTGTTATACTGCTGCTGATCTTCTCTTTGATCGCGCTTGTTGTCATCAAACTCCTCAGTTGGTTGTTCACGGGTCCGACGATCCAACCGATTCTTGAACTCGAAAGCAAGCTTAAGGCGCTCGCCCATGATGACGAGCAGCTTGCAGCTCAGGCTTCACTCGTTGTGCGCAGACCTCTATGCGAAGTCGAATCGTTCATTGACTCCACCAATTTGATTATGCAGAAAATATCTAGCCAAAAAAGCACGCTTGAGGAACAATTCAATGCCCTCGAGAAACAACACATTGAATTGATCGCTTCTGAACAACGTTTGCAAGAGACAACCTCCCGTTTACAGCAACGTGAGCGGAAGTTAAGCAGTCTGCTCGACCATGCCGGTCAAGGATTTCTTACATTCGGTGACGACTTGTTCATTGATCCGGAGTACAGTAAGGAATGTCAAGTCATATTTAATCGGGACATCAGTCACCTCAATTTTGCAGCTTTAATGGCTTTGGGCGATGCGGGTCAACAGACGTTCCTTGAGAAACTGTTGACAACATTGTTTCGCGAAAAAAATACGGGACGCCGTGATATTTATTTGCCGCTGATGATCGATGAACTGCACATAGAAGATCGCGTCATTCGCATGGAATACAAAGTGATCCCCGATGAATCAGTCGTCGGGCAAGAAAAAATAATGGTCATCTTAACAGACATTACCTATCACCGTGGTTTAGAGCAACAGATGGTTAACGAGCGCAACATGCTGAAGATGATCGTGAAAATTGTAGCCAATTATAAAGACTTCACGGAGATCATGCGCGATTTCCGAAATTTCTATGAGATTGAAGTAACCGAAATTTTCGGCAAAACACATACCCTGCAAGAAAAACTTTCGGAATTATATCGTCAATTCCACACCATGAAGGGCAACTTCGCGCAATATGGACTCGTACATTTAACAACTCGAATGCATCAAGCAGAGACACAAATGAGTGAACTGCTGTCTCGCGTACATACGGTGACGGAACAAGAAGCACGTCAATTTGTGGATGACTTACAGATGGAACAATGGTCATCCGTTGATCTTGCCGTGTTGCGTGAAAACCTCGGAGAACAATTTTTCCTTCAGGAAGATCTACTGCTTGTGGATAAGGCGCGAATCGTTGAAATCGAGAAAAAAATGTTATCCCTCTTATCGCCTTCAGAGTGCAACTTACTTCTACCAGAATTGCGTAAGCTGCGATTTAAACCGTTCAAAGACTTGTTCAAATCGTATCCTGGGTATGTCATGAATGTAGCTGAGCGATTGGAAAAACCGATCCATCCATTCACGATTGAAGGTTCCGATTTCTTAGCGAACACAGATATCTACTATGAATTTGGCCGTTCCATGATCCACGTGTTCCGCAATATGATTGATCATGGCATTGAGTCCATGGATGAGCGCGCCGCTGTCGGCAAAGATGAAACCGGCTCGATTCGTTGTACGATTCACCGCGAACACGACATGATTCGGATCACGGTCAGTGATGACGGTCGAGGGCTGGATTACGGATTCATCCGCGAACGAGCGGCAGCCATGCAATTATTGCAGGATCCGGCATCTGCCTCAGAAAGCGAATTGACGGCATTGCTCTTCCATCCCGGCTTCAGCACGAAAGATACAGTCACCGATCTATCGGGTCGGGGCGTTGGCTTAACGTCCGTTAAGGCAGAAGTGGATCGCTTAGGCGGAACGATTGAAGTGCTGTCCGTTCCAGGCGGAGGAACTCAATTTATTTTCACGTTACCTGCGCAAGAGGATGCAGAGTTCCCTGAATTCACCGATCCGTCCATGATGTCGCCTATCTTGGATACCGCATCACAATTTTTGCAGGATACACTTCGGCTCGACTGTCAGATTACGGTTCCCTTCCAGGAACTTGATTCGGATAAGCTGCATTTGCGGCAAGTCACCACGTTCTTGCACCTGAAGGGCGCAATTGAAGGCATGTATGTCGTAAGTGTCGATCGGGCGTTGGCAAAACAAATCGTTAGACAAATGGTCATCGATGAATTGACGGAAGAAGAAGAGCAGGATCTGCTGGAGGAAGCCCTTGCCGAGACAGCCAATGTCGTGATTGGGAATTCGGTAAAATGGTTCCGCTACTTCGAGGATTTCGTCATGATGGAACCACCGATCTCCATGTCTACAGAAGGTGCATCGATTAAATATGCAGATTCGATCATTTGGTATTCTGAATTGGTATGCTGTGGCGAACCGATCACCTTAGCACTGGTGATGACCAGAAAAGGTGTGTGAATATAGCAGATGGCGACGATTCTCATCGTCGGCAATTTCAACGATGCGGCGAAGAAAATTGTTGTTGATTTTCAGGTTACGAATCACAGTTCAAATCATTATAAAGAAATGCCCTGGCAAATTGCTGCCAGGGCACAACGTACGTTGTGTTGCATATATCTGCAATTTTTACTTCGGTTTAACCTCATCGATCGCTTTCTGGGTTACCTCATCGAGCTCCCTTAAGGCTGTATTCATATCTTTACCCGCAACCACATCAAAGAATGCTTTATTCAATTCACTGTTTATGCTTGGCCATTTTACATTCAGATAACCAAGCGGTTGCACAGCAGACATTCTTAACTTCGTAAATACGGCTCCGTTCTTCCCTTCCAATTGTTTAACATCCGCGCCAAATTGGTTTTGTATTGTGCGATCTTTTAGCGCTGGCATCTTACCGTTACGTGCTATCATCGTTTGAACTTCTGGGGATACCAGGACACGGACAAGTTGGAATGCCGCATCTTTATTTTTACTTAACTTCGTAATCGAAATGGCAGTGTTATTATTTCTCGTCTGATATCCCGGCTTTTTCTTGTTTTGCGGATAGCTGACGACATCCCATCGTAATCCGTTCTTTTCTGCCACTTCAAGTTGCGGAAGAAGATGAGTTCCAGATGCCAACATCGCAACTTCACCCTTCATAAATTCAGCATTCAAATTAACTTTTCTTGCCACAGCGCCTGTATCCGAGCCTGCAGCTTTCCGTATATCAACCCATAATTGAAACACTTCTTTCCAGTGGCTTGAAAATACCGGCTTATGATTTGTAAAATCAGCGAAGGGCAGTTCCAATTGATGTGCAGCCCGGCCAACGCCTTCTACGTCCAAGCCGTAATATTTTACCCCACCCTCCGTAAAGCTCATCCGCTTCGCGATCGTAATGGTCTCATCCCAATACAGATTGTCCGTTGGATATGGAATGCCCCTGCGATCAAATAAAGCCTTGTTGTAGAATAACGCAAATGGATTATCATAAATGCCAATCCCAATCAGCCCTTCAAATCCACTTCCCGCGGTTCCGGTCATTATCGATTTTTGAATGTTAGGATCGATAGTTTTTAAATCAAATTTATATTTATTCACCATCTCCGTAATGTCATAAGCCAATCCAAGCTCAATCACCTTCTGAAATTGACCAGCCCAGTTAATCACGACATCTGGAATATCACCAGCCAACACGAGTTTCTCAAGTTCATCAGGTTGCGAACTGACAGCAAGTAGTTCATAACGAAATTCAGGTATTATGAAACGCTTTCATTGCTGGGTGCAAGTTCAGATCGTTTGAGAATGTGTTTAACATCATATTCTTCAACTCGTCAATCCGTTGATCTGCTTCCTCCCTTGTCATGAACGGATCAAACGGCGGATTGTTCGTGCCGATCATCCCTTTGTCTGAATCACGCCGCCACTCGACCATAAGATCGTTGTATTCCATGGGATCATGATGCAAATCGAACAATTGTGTGCGATCTATATTCGGGTAGTAGATCATTTTGTAACGGTCGTTCCTTACCATAACCATGCACTGTCTATATGCAGCGAACATCTCTGTGCGCACGGTGTTTTTCTTCCCCTGCAGTACTTCAGCGTAACTTATCCCTCGGCAAGACTCAGGAATATGGACGCCCACCCACTCTAATAACGTAGGCATAAGATCATAATGTCCACACAGCAACGTATCGTCTATTCGTTGACCTTCAGGCACACCAGGACCACTAATGATTAACGGTACACGTGCACTGTGTTCGTAAAGATTTTCTTTCCCCATGAGACCATGACTGCCAATGGCTAACCCGTGATCTGAAGTAAATACAATTAACGTATTGTCACGCTGTCCCGTTTGATCTAACTTTCGCAACACTTCTCCAATACAATGGTCATGATGACTGATCATGGCATAATAATCTGCAAGATGTCTGCGAATTTCTGCTTGTTTCCTAGGGAATCCCGCCAACTTCTCATCCCGGATCAGCATATCCCCGTTGTCAAAAGGGTGCTCCGGCCAAAAATTATCCGGTAATGGCGGCAACATCGCGTCATACATGCTTGCCCAAGGTTCTGGTGCCGTCCTTGGGTCATGCGGCGAATGCGGTGCAACATAACAAAACCACGGTCCATCTTGGGTTGAACGTGTTTCGATATAATCTGCCGCGGATTGTGTACATAATTCTGTGTAATGACCGCTTACGGTTTGTCCGTGTTCAATATAAGTGCGATAGTGTGTCGATATCTTCTCTACTGCATCCGAAAACAAACGTCTGACTTCTTGGTAACCCCGCTCGATAGGATGACCGTCATTGTGCCATTTGCCAACATGACACGTGTGGTAACCTGCTTGCTGGAGCGCCTGAGGCAGTAAGGTGAGCTCGGCGTGCAGTTTACGTCCGAACCAGTCACAACCATTCTGCAATGCGTGACAACCGGACAATAGTTCACCTCTTGCTGGCGTGCACACTGGAACAGTGGTATAAGGGCGGATGAATGTCCCACTGCGAACGAGTTTATCCAAGTGTGGCGTCGAAATGTGAGGATTCCCTAACTCCCGAATCGTATCTGCCCTTTGGTCATCCATAACAAATAGTAAGATGTTCATTCCCTTACGTAATGGTTTCACTGTCCTTTAATCCCTCCTACGCAGCAACGATAATGGCTTAATGAAAGATTCAGGAAGATGTCCATTCCCCGTTATAGGAACATCCCAAGTGATGACTCCTCCCATCTTATTGATGTATTGGGTATACGCGCGCACAAGGTCATCGGGAAACCGAGGTTCTCCCTTGCCCCAGAAACTGCCTAAGAAAGTGAGAACGTGTAGTGCAGCACCGTTCACTTCCGGATCGTAAAGTTTGTAACCGAAATCTTGTTTATTCCAAATGCCTACGGGTAGATTGTTTGCGATTTCCCCAGCCGTATAATCTTCATGTTCGGTTATGCTGATGATAGGTGTCTTCACCCCTGGATTGAACGCTATTATGCTCTCGGGGTTTCCTGCGCGCAACGCTGCCGCAAAACTTGCAAAGTTCGGTGCCTCAGGGAAACGGTACATGTCATCAGGAGAGTAACAGCCATCAATCCACCATCCCGCCACGTTCTTTCCCCAACGGATCGACCACTCTCGAAGAATGGCTTCCCACTTCGTTTGGAACGATGCCAATCGTTGGCCGCCGACTCGCTTCCCATCACGGACACCTTCGCTAAAATCCAGTCGCTCCATTGCAATCGGATCATGAAATGGGGCTTCGGAAGGAATATAAGCAATAAGTTTTATGCCTTTGGGAGCAAGCGCCTCATACAGATCTGCCATCAAATCACGTTCTGAGCACTTGCTTGGATGAATCCCCACAATTTCGTCATATGTTGCATTCGGTGAACAATAATAACCACTGGTTTGGCCAAGTGTTAGAATGAAGTACCCTGCGCCTATAGCTTCAAGTTGATCCGCCAATGTCTTGACATCGAATCGATTCACTTGCGCATTCCACTCGGCCACAGTTAAGTCAGAACCTTCATTGACGCTGGCAGGTACCGCCAGAAAGTGAGTCATCACACCCCATTGTACCTCCCGAAACCATGCCGTTCTTGTAGTCATTGTCGACTCCTCCTGATAGAAATATGGATGCATTCACTTTTGCAATGTATGGAGTAGTTCCTGGAGCAACTCCTGTGTTAATTGAGGATCTTCAGCACGAAGATCATGTTCCTCGCCAATGTCTTGAGCAACGTTGTACAATTCCATATGTTCATCTTGCATCCAATAAATCAGCTTGTAATCCCCCCTACGGATCGCTGCTGAAGGAAGATAACCATACGCATCGTGCCTGCGATTGTATTTCCAGATGAACGATCGATCTAACCGCATTCGTTCACCTCGAATGGCTTTGGTGATGCTGACTCCTTCGGTATGCTGTTCTGGATTCAACGGTAATCCGAGCATCTCGAGGATTGTCGGGTACAAGTCCGTATTGAAGGTTACCGTGTCGTTAATAGAATCCTTCGCCTGTTTACCCGGCCATCGAACGATGAGCGGGACACGAAGCCCCCCTTCGAAGAGCCACGCTTTCCCAAGCCGGTAAGGTGCTTGTGATGAAACCAGGTACTCTTCCATCCCTTCCTTCGATATACACACACTACCTTGATCGGCTGTGAAGATAACGATCGTATCGTTAGTCAAGTTTAACTGCTCTAACTTGTTCATCACTCTGCCGATATTCTCATCGAGCGATGCCAGTTGACCGGCAAATTCCGGGTTGCGTTGCACCAGAGACTCTATTCCTTGTGCTGAACCATGAGCAACTTTACGTGTAGTCGGACTTTCCGGTTCTTGCATGGATGCTAATTTCTGCTTGTAATAATCCACCCATTCTTTCTTCCCTTGTGCAGGTGCACAAGCCGGCTTATGGGTTTGATAATAAGACAAGTACAATAAGAATGGCTCATCCTGGTGCGTCTCGATAAAGTTCAGCACTTTATCTGTCAGTTTATCCGTCAAATAATCTCCTGGTTGCCCGTCATCCATGTCCGGTACGCTTTGTTTCATAGGCACCGTCTGCGACCCGGGAATGCCTCTATACGGGTAGTAATAACTAGCGGGTTGTCCTTCAGCATGACCCCCAATGTTGTAATGAAACCCATTGGCAAGTACGGTCTCACGTTCACCCATATGCCACTTGCCAAAGAAATGATTCTTGTAACCGGCGTCCTGCAACACCTTCGGCCAGACCACGCCGGCATTCACGAGACTGCCATTCACCCCATCCAATTGAAGTGCAATCGGACTTCTCCCGCTCATGATCGCAGAACGCGATGGACCACAAACAGGATGTGAGGCGTAAGCGTTCGTGAATCGAACCCCCTCACTCGCCAATCGATCCAAGTTAGGTGTTTCGTGGAAATCGCTGCCGTAGCAACCCAAATCACGAACGCCGAGATCATCCGCAAGAATAAACACAAGGTTTGGTTTTTTTGACATGGCTCGAGCTCCTTCGGCCGAGAAAAAAATAATTGCTTAAATTAAATTCTAAGCAATTCGTGCCCATTCCGACATGGTATAGCAAAGCATTTGTATGTGATTTTGTTGCATGTTCCCACTCACTTGATGTTATGACGGTATTCGGTTGGGGAGACGCCTGTCCACTGTTTGAATTGCTTAGAGAATTGCGAAGCATCCGTATAACCGATGGAGAAAGCAATTTCTTCTACACCTAGGGATGTGCTGAGGAGGGATTTGGCACGTTGCATGCGAAGTTGAATTAAATAATATTTGGTGGATAAGCCTGTATATTTCTTGAAAAGACGTGAGATGTGTGAACGATGATAACCCAAATAAGATGCGAGTGTTTCCACCGTGATGGGTTTGTGGTAATGTGCCGTCAACCATTTGATCCCTCGTTCCAAAATCATGCGAGACTCTAGGAATTCGCTGTTCAATGGTTTTTCGCGATCTGTCGATAATGCAATCAGTTGCGAAAGGAAGAGCATCGTATAGGCACTCGTCTCCAATTCGGATTTGAAATCAAATTTCATGCAACTTTGCTCGATACGCTCCATGGCGGATAACAATGCGTCATTCTCCCCGACATACAGAATGGGATATTGCGAGGAAACACCCAGACTCTCCATCACTTGCCGCATGACAGCACCTTTGCAACCGATCCAACCATACGTCCAAGGATCTGCGGCGTCAGATTTGTAGGCATACAACTCGTTAGGAAGAATGACGAAGCAATGGCCAGCGGTTAATGTATAGTTTTGCCGTCCACATGTATACACACCTTTGCCATCGATGACATAGTGCAGGAGAAAATAATCGATCACCTGCGGACCGATAGCATGTACTGGCGTCGTCTGGCTTCTGCCACAGGTCAGCACAACCAGTTCACTATCCTCATTTTTTTTAGGCATGATTAACGAATCCATCTCGATCAAGTCTCCTATTGAATGAACTTCCATGTAAATGCATGATAACATCCGACGCTAGGAGGATGCTCTTGTCTATGGACGAAGCCCTCAGGCACATTCTTTTCTTTGTACTCTACACTCAGCTTGATCCACTGGTATTCACCCTGTTCGAAACGGTATGTTTCGCCATCGTCGTCATAGAGCATAAAAGAATGATGCCGTTTCCCATAACAACGCACCTCGATCGGGACGTTATCACCAGGTTTGGGCGCGTGGGTTAAAGGTGGCATCAGCGGAAGTATAGCGCCTGCACGCACAAAGACAGGGATGGAGTCGAGTCCTGGCACCACTTCAATGCATTTTGCGCCGTGGTATCGTCTGTTCGTGTCGAAATCATACCAGTCCCCGGGAGGCAGATACACCGTCCGACTGTAATTTCCTTCAAACATCGGTGCGATCAGCAGGTGATCCCCGGCTAAATATTGATCATCGTAGTCGTGGTTTCGGACATGTTCATCATCGCCATAATCGAGATTCATCGCTCTGAAGGGAGGAATCCCTTCAAATCGATACCGCGCGAAGGCTGAATAAAAATAAGGAAGTAAGCGCATACGCAGTTGAATATACTTAGTTACGATCGGTGTCACTGTAGGGAAAGACCACGGGAATACTTCCGTATGCCAAGCATCCATCATCATCAAGGGTGAAAAACAGGCCAGTTGTAGCCGTCGAACAAACAATTCAGGACTATGAGCGCTTCTAAGTTCTGGTGCCCACAGCAATCCACTGTAACTTGAATTGATCAGCGCTCGAACGTATTCCTTATGATCAGACAAATCAGAATATAAGGCATAGGGAAGTGAAGTCGCTCCGGCGTTGGAAGCCCTAACTAATCCATACGTTCGTCGATCATTTTTGCGGAAGAGTTCCGCGGTCATCCTCTGCATCAACATGCCATAAATTTGTCTCAGTTGTTCGCCGTCTCGCCCTGAAGGAAACCGAGTGTGCTCGGGGAACATCCAGGCGTTGTTGGTTAGCTCGCTGCCGTCACATTCATCGATTTTATATCCAGAAACACCCATCATGACATGCATATGTTCATGATGGACTTGATAAATTTGTTGTGCCTCTGAACACGTATAATCAGGCACAATCCCTCCCCATACCGTGTAAGTTCCTGCGTATGGCTCAAGTTGCGAGAATAGACTTGAGTGCGGCGATACATAGGGATGTTCCCAGAGATTAACTTTGAATCCCCATTTCTGTAGCGTATCTATGAATGCCTGCGGTCTAGGGAACCGGGCAGGGGACCAATCGTTCGTCGCAGGATAACTGGCCGAATGCCAGCCGGGTTCCAGACCGATCACATCACAAGGTATACCCCGTTTGCGGTATTCCTTAGCTACATCTTGCACCCGATCCGAGGCGTACAGCGTTGGTAATCGCTGCCACAACCCCAGACCCCAGCGCGGGGGAAGAACGCCTCCACCACAATACAAATTGTAACGGCGAACAACTTCGAACGGCGTCGGACCTGCGAATACGAGGAGTTCGGCTTGTGTTCCATGGAAGACAATTTCTGCACAATCAGAGATAGGGGTAGCCAGCCACTCCGAATCCGTATTCCGATCCCTCACTTGCGTATGCATAGCAGACTGTGAACGACGCACACTCGAACCACAATATATAGTCACAATTCGCGACGTATTCACCAGCACACCATACCCTAAGCTTGAAACATAGAACGGTACAGGTGCGTGTGTTTCTCCCGTATCTTGCTTAGGATCACTATTGACTCGAAGAAACCGTGTTCGACCACGATGATTGATCCTCTTGAACTGCAGCCCCAATCCATATATTTTTTCTTGGTTCGTCAGTGGTAGACGAATGACTACTTTCCCGGAGAGTTGTTCATAGAACACATCATGAAGGTGAAACGGCAAAGGGGCATCAGACATCGCCGCGATCGCCTCTAGTTTTGGCCTCGCTCCGCTGATCGATAATGGTGCATACTCTTCAATAGAGCCAAGTTGCGCACTCCATACTCCTGCTGCCTTCGGCATCCAATTCAACGGCTGCATGTGTTTCACCCTGAAAGATAATGTCGTCTTTACGCACGGTAATTGATCTTCCAACTCAACTCACCATATGATGCGTGATTCGTATGTGTTGGTTTCTTCACCGCACCGACCAGCCCGTCCTGTTCTGCGCGAACCTCGAGTGACATCCATTGATAATCACCGGATTCATATGCGAGAGATACCCCATCGTCATCATATAACTTGAATACCCCTTGCTTGGTGCCGTAATGACGTATCTCTAAAGGCACCGATTGCCCTTGCTTCGGCACATGTTGCATGACCGGCATCATCGGGATGATCCCTCCGTCTTTGACGAACAGTGGGATTTTCTCTAATCCGGGTTGTACGGTGATGAATTGCCCCCCTTCATAGCGTTCCCCTGTTTCAAAATCATACCAGAACCCACGCGGCAAGTAGACGCGGCGTGATGACTGACCCTCGAATAACGGTGCCACCAACAGTGAATCACCTGCCATGAATTGATCATCCAATTCAACCACAGATTTCTTCCCATAGGCGTGGACGGATACATCCTGGTCATAGCTCGCTCTGAATGCGGAGGCGATCTCTGGGAAATCGAGGTGCAACGCACGGAATGGAGGGATCCCCTCGTAGTGGTATCGTGCGAAGGCTGAATAGAAGTACGGAAGCAACTGCATACGCAAATTCATGTATTTCTTCACAATATGCTCCACATGCGGGTACGACCATGGTTTCGTGCCCGAACTCCATGCATCCAACATGGCAATCGGTGAGAAACAGACCGTCTGGATGCGTCGAACCCAGTCCACTTCATTCTTGGCATTACGAACTTCAGGCGTCCAAAGCAACCCACTAAAACTGGAATTACATAAGGCGCGCACAAATTCACGGTGATCGTATAAATCGGTATAGAGCACATAAGGGAACGATGACGCACCCGCAGTTGACGCACGAACCAATCCATACGTCCGTTGGCCGGATTCCCTGTACATATCGGTTGTTATTTTCTGCAACAACAGGCCATACATCTGTCGCATCTGCTCCCCATCATATCCAGAGGGGAATTGTGCGTGTGCAGGGAACATCCATGAGTTCCTAGTTAATTCACTGCCATCACATTCATCGAGTTTGTAGCCACTCACCCCGATAGCCAAGTGATCTTGCTTATGCTGTGCTGTGTAAGTTGCTTGAACCTCTGACAGGGAATAATCAGGCGCAAGACCAGCCCAGACAGAATGTGAACCTGATAAAGGTTTTAACGCAGGATAAATCCTTGCATCTGGCGATACATACGGATTTTCCCATAAGTTAATATGAAAACCTGCTGCTTTCATCGTGGTAACGAATGATTCAGGGTCATGGAATCGCTCGGGATGCCACTCATAGGTACAAGGGTAGCTCTTACTGTGCCATCCCGGTTCCAAACCAATCACATCACAAGGAAACCCGCGTTGGCGAAATTCATTCGCCTCTTCTTGAACTTCCTCTGCACTGTAAAGTGTCGGTACCCGATGCCAGAACCCAAGTCCCCACCTGGGCGGAAGTGCTCCGCCTCCGCAGAACAGATTGTATTTAGATACCACATCAAGCATGTCATTTCCTGCAAAGACGTAAATTTCTGCGGCCTGATCAGGAATAACGACCTCTACACGATCAGAGATGGGCGTCGCCATCCATCGATCCCTTTCATCATTGCGATCAATCGTCTCCGGCGGTTGCTTCGCGTTCATATGACAAGTGGAGCCACAGTGTACGGTAACAATGCGGGACGTATTCACCAAAACCCCATACCCACGATTGGAGACATAGAAGGGAACTGGAGCGTGGGTTTCACCGTTATCGATCTTCGGATCGCTGTTGACTCGAAGATACTTCGTTCGACCGCGGTGATTCATGCCTTTAAACTGAAGTCCCAATCCGTATATGCATTCATCCGGCGTCAAGGGAAAGTGTGCGATGATGTGACGACGTTGCACATCGATTCCGATGTCATCATCAGAGAAGGGGAACGTGTTCTTGAGACTGTCCTCCCTTTTTACCGCCGTAGATTGGGGTTGAACCACTTGTAAAGGGTTAAACGCATCCGGTGTGCCTATCCTTGTTCTCCATACCCCACTTGCAACTTCTGTCCATTGTATCGAGTTCATGCTGGTACGTCCTTCCTGGATCCTGTATTGCTTCTAATTCTATCAATTTATCACCTGCTTCCGAATGATAACACCGTGCGCATACATGGGTTAATGTTGCATCCTTGCATAAAATAACCCCCATTCGAAGGTGCCGTAGTCGTGCAACACCTTGAGAATGGGGGAATTCGAACATTTGCTACTCAATAAGGTCACTCATAAGGCACAGCCAGTTCCTTCCCCGCCTTCGCCGAGTGCTCTGTCGTCTCAATCACCGCAATCACTCTGCGCGCTTCTGTCGGTTTCACAACCAACTCGGCGCCATGCAACAAGTGTGCTGCGATATTGTCATAATATTGATCATGTTGATCCGGCATCATTTCTATTTCCGTAGGGGCGTTCTGTCCATCGATGTCACTGTACAAGAGCAATGTCTTCTTCTTATTCAGCACCTCTACAGCGCCTTTGGTACCCAAAATACGGAATCGGGCTTTCCCAATCCTTGCGATCGATGAGATTTGAACTTGGGCTACCGCTCCTTGTTCAAATTGAATGATGCTGTCGATATGGTCTTCATTCGACTTCTGATGCCACACCAAATTATGGATGAATCCCCGCACCGAACGAATGCGTCCCGGGATCATGCCGAGCAGATAGTCGATGTAATGCGCGCCCCAGTCATAGAACGCTCCGCCAGATATCGCTTTGTTATCTCTCCACCAATCCTTCGGCTCTTGATAACCACCCATGTACATCTCAACATGAAAAATCTCGCCCAATACGCCCTTGTTGATCAAATCTTTCACCGTCAAATACCAGCCATCCCACCTGCGATTATGAAACACCGAGAGCATCAAGCCTTTCTCTTGGGCAAGGGAGACCAACTTGTCGGCATCGGCCGCGTGAATACACATCGGTTTCTCGAGGATACAATGCTTCCCACTGCGCAGCACTTGTTCTGCAAGGGGAGCATGCGTATGATGCGGTGTAATCACGGTGACCAGATCAATGTCTGGCTGTTCCAGCAGCTCATCTACGCTTGTGAATGTGCGAATACCTGGAAACTCCTGCCGTGCTTGTTCCATACGAGCTGGATCCAAATCGCATGCAGCTGCAAACTCAATGCCTACGCGATTCATATGGGTTCCATGGTGTTTGCCCATGTTGAACGCCCCGCCGTAGCCAATGACAGCTCCGCGAATTTTTTTATGGTTTCCTTCGATTTCCAAAGCTTCAACACTCCTTCATCATGACAATAAAATGATTCAATGATCGTTACTGTCATTATAGAGGTGTTGAGATGGGAATTCTATCCTATTTTATTTTTTTTCATAAATCCTTACCCAATCTACATCCATACTTGAGCCAGACATGGCATCCAGGACGGGGCCTGCCCAAGTAACTACAGCCAGACTGAGATAAGGAACGGTTGCTTCATGTGCGGCAATCGTGTTAAATCTACCATACTCTTTACCGTCAAAATAGAAAATTACGTGATCTTCATCCCATTCCATACCATACGTATGGAAATCCTCCGCCAAGTTTACTTCCGTTTCATAAGAAACCGCCTCCTTGGGATATTTGCCCCCTTTGTGATAACCACTTGTGACCTTGTTGGGGTAATGTCCTTCGTTCACATCTAGCTCAAACTTCCCTCCCTCAATATTCCAGAACGATTGATTCAAGCCTGTGTGCGGAGCATACCGATATCTCGCTTCCCAGTATCCGTATTTTTGACTGAATACTTCACGTTTGACCCACACGGATGCAGCAGTCCATTCCGCTCCACCTCGTTTCTCTTTTTTTACAACGAGTTTCAGTAATCCATCCTGAACGACCGCATTTTCTTTCCATCTTCCTGAAAGAATATGCTTGTAATAAGCATTCTGAGCGCTCCAAACGTTCCAATCTAAAGAATCACCTTTAAAATTATCTTGAAACGTGAGACCCCATTCCGCCGTTGTAGGAGGTCCAGACCACACAACGGTTTCTAAATATCTTTTCAGTATGACTGTCGCCTCTGCTCTTGTAGCATGCTTCAGCGGACTGAATGTTGTTGCAGTACTCCCTTTCATGATACCAAGCAATCCGACGTTTTCGACGGCTTTCTTCGCCCAACCACTGATTGTGTTCTTATCTATAAATTTCAAATATGGATTTCCCATGTCTTTCGTCCATTGAATATTCTTATTGGCGTTCTGAGTAGCATTGTAAATAATGAGTGCCATTTCTTCTCTGGTAATGTTCCTGTCAGGATAAAATTTCCCATCTTCATCTGGAAACCCATTCAGCAAACCTGCATTGTAGGCTGCACCGATATATCCTGTAAACCAATTGTTCTCTCCTACATCTTTAAATTTCGATATTGCTTTGTCTTCTGTAACATTCATTGCTCGTGCAATGATGGTTACAAACTGGGCTCTCGTCATTGCGTCGTTCGGATAAAAATTCTGATCGTTGATACCTTTTACATATTCTTTCGTGGCCATGCTTTCAATAGATGTCTTCGCCCAATGATTTTTTATATCACCAAAACTGACTTTGGCCTTGAGCCTTTTACTATTCAAATTATTATCGGAATTCACAAAATATTTAGTCTGGAAAAGTCCCTTGTCAAAGGGTGGATTGATCATTTCAAACTTCATCACACTGACTCTCGTGTTCGTATTCGGAGATATCTTGGTTAGTTTCACCAAATCATCATCGGTCCCCCCAAAATCGAACGTCCCTAAATCGACCCATCCACTTTCTCCTGTTGTGGCATCGACATATACGGTTGAAACTTTGCCATTATGATACACATCAAATTTCATTCGGGGATCGCCAGCAGTAGGCCAAACCAACTTATACACTTTAATGTTAACATCTGTTTTTGACCCAAGTCTCGGGTTCCAGATAGCTGTAGCACCAACTTCACCGCTATATAAGGTAGCCGGGGATTTGTCGTATGGGCCTTTCAATGAATAGCTCCACCCCCACTTGCCTTCAACACTAAACCCCTTTTTTTCGGTCCAAGTACTCCAATTATCATTGGTTAAGGATGAAACCGACATTGCTGATGCTCCCGACTGGACACATGCGAACAGTGTGAGAATGGTAGTGATGATTAGCATTTTTTTCATATTTAATGATAATCCTCCTCAGGTTTCTATAGATGATACATCCTCATATTTCATACATGGAAAAGAAATGCCCTGACAACAAGTTGCCAGAGCATCACGTACGGACCAAGATGAATATGCCCGCTATTTTTACTTCGGCCTGACTTCATCGATCACTTTCTGTGTTTTCTCATCGGCTTCCCTCAATGCCGTATTAATATCTTTACCAGCAAGCATGTCATACAATGCATTGTTTAATGCAGAACTTACAGGAGACCAATTCAAAATCAGATAATTTTGTGGTTGGACAGCCGACATTTTTAACTTCGTAAACACGGCGCCGTTCTTCCCTTGCAATTGTTTAACATCCGCACCGTATTGGTTTTGAATTGTTCGATCTTTCAACGCTGCCATCTTTCCATTTCGAGAGATCATCGTTTGTACTTCTGGGGATAACAAGACACGTATAAGTTGGAAGGCAGCATCTTTGTGTTTGCTTAATTTGGTGATCGATACGACCGTTCCTCCGGTTCTTTGCTGATAACCCGGCTTTTTCCTGTTTTGTGGGTAGCTGACGACATCCCATCGTAACCCGCTCATTTCCGCTGTTTCAAGTTGGGGAAGAACGTGGGTGCCCGAAGCCATCATTGCGACTTCACCCTTCATAAATTCTGCCACCAGATTTCCTTTCCTTGCAACAGCGCCTGTATCCGAACCTGAAGCTTTTCGTATATCAAGCCACAATTGATACGATTCTTTCCAGTGACTTGTAAATACGGCCTTATGATTCGTAAAATCAGCGAATGGCAATTCCAATTGGAATGCTGCACGGCCGATACTATCAGGATCCAATCCGTAATACTTAATCCCATTCTCCGTAAAGCTCATCCGCTTCGCGATCGTAATGGCCTCATCCCAATACAGATTATCCGTTGGGTATGGAATACCCCTCCGATCAAACAAATTTTTATTGTAGTACAATGCGAAGGGGTTGTCATAAACTCCAATCCCAATCAAACCTTCAAATCCTGTTCCTGTTGTGCCTGTTACAATCGATGTTTGAATGTTGGGGTCGACGGTTTTTAAATCAAATTTGTATTTGTTCACCATCTCCGTAATGTCATATGCCAATCCAAGTTTGATTATCTGCTGAAATTGACCCGACCAGTTAATAACTACATCCGGAATGTCACCCGCCAACACGAGTTTCTCAAGTTCAACAGGTGACGAACTGACTTTCCTCAGTGTGATATTGGGATATTTCTTTTTCATAGGTTGGACAAAATATTGCTCGAATTCATCAGCACTAAAATGACTTGGTTCTACAAGGGCAACGGTTAGCGTGATGGGTTCCTTCGAATTGAATTCACCAGTTTGTGTTGCTGCGGCTACTGCTGCAGCCTTCGCGGCTGCGGCCTTTACTGCGACTTCTGCTGCAACCTTCGCGGCTGCGGCTTTCTCAGCGGCCATTTTCTCCGCTTCTGCTTTCGCTACCGCTTGTGCGGCGGCTTTCTCGGCTGCTTGTGACTCCGCTAATAACTTCTCAGCGGCTGCTTTCTCTTCAGCGGTCTTCGCTTCAGCTAATAGCTTCTCTGCTTCCGCCTTCTCAGCTGCGGCTTTCTCTGCGTCTGCTTTCGCTTGCGCTTCGGCAGCCTTGGCTGCATCAAGTTCCGCTTGTGCTTGAGCTGCAGCTTCTTCAGCAGCTTTCTGTTCCGCTTCGGCCGTTTCCGTGGCTTCTGCTTGCGCTGCAGACTCTTCTTGCGCAGGCTCCGCAGTTTCTGTCGCCCCAGAACAAGCGGTTAACAACAAGGCAATCGATAAGACGATGCTGAGAAACATGTAACTCTTGCTTCTTTTCATTCGTGATTCCCTCTCTTTGGATTGGATTTTTTATGAAAACTACGCTGCTTGATCTGCAAGTAGTTCATAACGAAAGTTGCAATATTAAAACGCTTACAACGCTGAGTGTAAATTACACTCGTCGTGAAATACATGGAACTTTCTAGCATGTGGCTATGCAGGTGATGTGCCTACAGCTTTAGAAATTTCGGATAATTGGGCAATGAACGCCTCTGGAATGAGACCATTGTGCATAATGGGTACATCCCAAGTGACAACACCGCCACAAGCGTTAATGTGTTTCGTGTATCCTATCGGGAGTTCAACCGGAAAGCGAGGTTCTCCCACACCCCAAAACCCACCCAAATACGTGAGTATATGAAGTAATGCACCATCGACTGTCCCATTCAGTTTTAAGCCATATTTATCAAAATAGATGGGCGCATTCACCTGTAAGTAGGCATACAATTCACCTGCCGTGTAGTCGTTCACAGAAGTTAGCGGTCTCACGGGCAGTTTGGCTCCACCGCTAAGGGCAACTAGGCTGTTCGGATTCCCAGCGCGTAAAGCATCGGCAAAACTCTGAAAATTAGGCGGTTCTCTATGGTTATACATTACGTCTGCAAAGAGACATCCATCAATCCACCATCCGCTGACCTTGTCCCCCCAACGTAGCGACCACTCTCGCATAATGGCTTCCCAATTGTGTTGGAATCTCTCCATGCGTTGCTTCACTTCGTTATTGGCATTGTGACCACCTAATTTTTCGGTTGCTGCATGATCCAATCTTGGAGCATTCGCAGGTAAGTAAGTTAGAAGTTTAATCCCTCTAGGGATTAACGCATCCGCTAATTCTTGGACTAAATCTCGCCTGGAGCATTTGCTTGGCTTCATTCCCACAATGGAATCATAGGTTTGATTCGGCGAACAATAAAATCCGGATCCTTGACCAATCGTAATAAAAAAATAGGGGGCTCCCACGTCTACAAGTTGTTGAACGAGTCCTTGTACATTAAAACTGTCTACCCTAGCATTCCACTCATCCGCAGTCATATGGGGTGCGACATTCGCACTTGGCTCCTCTGCAAGATAATGGCAGAACACGCCCCATTTGGCTTCTTGAAACCATGTTGCCCTTTCGAACATCCCCTTAAGCCCCTCTCTTGAGCACAATTACACTTAACGACAAATCACTTCGACAACCCTAGCATGGTCTAGTCCATTCGTATGAATCACGTCCAGCTTCAACGACCTGACATTGTTCAATCCAACTTGAAACTCCAGGTGCCGTTGATAATTTCCTTTGACGTGTGTAATTTCTATTGCTTCTTGATCGTTCACAGCTGTAATTCTAAATTCCTGCAATAACTCCGGTTGCGGACGCCCCCAAAGCATCGACTTCTGAATGCTATCTGAGTGTGATAACGTTAAATAACGATGAAGTCCACTATCCAATTCGATGATCAGCGTAGCAATATCTACTGGCGCATCCCATGTTAGCTGTAACCAAGGGTTTCGATCTTCCGGATCCGACATCCAACGATGTGTTCCTGACTCTCGGAGATCGGGTCTTACGCCTTTGTCACCGTGCACAGCTCTCGTCCATCCGTTCACCACGTTCTCGGCCCGACCTTCTGACTGTTCTGACGATGCCGTAATACGAGCTTGCGTGGCAAGATTTTCTTCGATCCGTCTCCCCGGAAGGAATGCACCTTGACGGAGCAATTGTTGTTGTACTTCTTTGACCCAAGGCACATCCTTAACTGCATCACAAGGATCCACTTGATGTTTCACGGCCTGTGCGGCGAACGTGCCCAATCCTTCACCCATCACTGCGCACGTGGCCATCACACGAGTGCTTGAGAAAGCGATATGGGTTGCAGATAAATTCCGACCTGCGAACATCAAATTCTTAATATTTTTACTGATCATCGATCGCACAGGA
>JBILCM010000154.1:0-2894 GCA_044353165.1 Paenibacillus sp. | reverse complement strand
ACAGCGGGTACGGCGGCGCCGCTACCCTTCGCAGCAGCCTCTAAGCACCGCTCCATCACCTCAGGCGTGACGAGCGGGCGGGCGGCGTCATGCACGAGCACCCATGCAACATCCGGAAACACGCGTGCCAAAGCCTCCAAACCAAGTCGAACCGAATGTTGCCGTTCTGTCCCGCCTGGCACAACGGCAACAACCTTATTGAGACGGTATTGCTTCACGAGTCCTTGCGCGAATTGTACATCATCCGCACCGACCACAAGCACGATGGATGTGACCTGCGCCGTCTCGAATGCTTCTAGCGCATGAACAACGATCGGCTTGCCGCCGATCGGTAAATATTGCTTGCTGATCGCCGCGCCCATCCGCTTGCCTGTGCCAGCGGAGACGACAACAGCGCCAGCTTTCCCCCATGCGAACGCCTCATTCAACGAAAACCCCTGCCCATCGACTTTCAACTTCCTTCATGATACCACTGCCAAACATGGACTTACAACGCTTTCTCCAACAGCTTCGGTTTGGCAAAAATCATCCGACCCGCAGAAGTCTGCAACACACTCGTCACCAGCACTTCCACATGCGCCCCGATGAAATCGCGTCCGCCTTCCACCACAATCATCGTGCCATCATCCAAATAAGCTACACCTTGCCCATGTTCTTTGCCGTCTTTAATCACTTGCACGAGAATTTCTTCGCCAGGCAACACGACAGGTTTCACGGCATTGGCAAGATCGTTGATATTGAGTACAGCCACACCTTGAAGCTCGCACACTTTATTCAGGTTAAAATCGTTCGTGACCACTTTCCCACGAAGCGCCTTCGCAAGCTTGACAAGCTTGCTGTCAACTTCAGCGATTTCCTCGTAGTCCCCTTCATAGATAAGCACTTTCACGTCGAGTTCTTTCTGGATTTTGTTCAGAATGTCGAGGCCGCGCCGTCCGCGATTGCGCTTCAATAAATCAGAAGAATCCGCAATGTGTTGCAACTCTTCTAATACAAACTCAGGAATAACGAGAGTGCCTTCAATAAATCCGGTTGTGCAAATATCGGCGATCCGGCCGTCAATGATTACACTCGTGTCAAGAATTTTGTGTTCTTTCATACCCGTCGGCTCTTGTTCCGCAGATGGGGAGCTGCGCTTGAGAACGAGTTGTGCGGCGTCCTTGTGTTTCATGACGGCCAGTCTTGCACCAGCAAAACCGAAGACTACGGATGCAAGTGCGGAAAGCCATCCGCCTGCACCGCCAAAAACAGCGAATATCGGGAACAATAATGCAGAAACAATCAATCCGACAACGAGCCCTATGACGGCGGCAACCCCATCGGCGATAGGGATGTGTTTCACCCGCTCCTCGGTCCGATGCAGCAGACTGCGGGTTGCTTGTATCGACCATGAATACCCGAAAAAGAATAGAACAATAAAGAACAGCGCTAGCGCGAAGCCTTGTCCCTTCACAACACCAGAAGGGACGCCGGGAATCAAAACACTTGCCAAATCATGCTGGAATGCAGCGCTCATCTGATAACCGAACCACCCGCCGCATGCTGCAACGACCCAACGAAAACTTTGGTTCCACATCCAATATCAACCTCCAATAATAACATCGTTACAAGTATGGACGATTTATTGGTGGGTTAACCTTGGATTGAAACATTTTGACATCAACTATTCATCTTTGTGTTCCTGGATCGATCCTTTCACTTTCCGACCGCGCCGGAATTGCAACGGTTTACGTATCGGGAACGCCTTCACACGGCGGCGGGCTGCATTCGCAAGCACTTCCGCATTCTTACGCAATCCGAACAGCGCATACAAGAGCAATGGTGCAAATAACAGCTTCGAGATCCAGCCCGGGTACAACACAGCCACCGAAGCTGCAGCAATAATGATAATCGGTGTAATCCACACCCACTTGCGTGATAATCCCATTTGTTTAAAACTCGGGTATTTCACACTGCTCACCATCAAGAAAGACAGCACGAAAGATGCGATAACCATCACCCAAATCGGGAGATAATCTGCAAACAGTGCCAATGTGCACATCACACCGCCGGCAGCGGGGATTGGCAACCCTAAGAAATAACCGGGGACACCGGCTGTCACATTGAATCGTGCCAAGCGGAGTGCGCCGCAGATCGGAAACACCGCGGTGACAATCCATCCGAACGCCGGATTCAACATCTGGAACGCCGCCACATACATCACGAATGCGGGTGCCACACCGAAGCTGATCACATCGGAAAGCGAATCCAATTCTTTGCCGAACTCGCTTTGCGCATTGAGTGCCCGGGCGACGCGTCCGTCCAAGCCATCGAGCAACATCGCCACGATCACCAAGATGGAAGCGACATCCGATCTGCCGTTAAACGCCATGATGATCGACAATATACCTAGAAATAAGTTCCCCACGGTAAACCAGTTAGGGAGGCTTTTCAATACCATCGGTTTTCCACCTCTACCATCAGATCATTCCTAGAACCACAATACCAAAAAATGGCGAACAAAGAAAACTACAGATGACGATCGACCAAAACTTGATCCCGAATGCGGCGCAATCCCTCTTTAATCGTCCGCGCTCGAACTTCCCCAATGCCGTCGACATCATCGAGTTGATCAATGGTGGCGCTGCACACGCGCGGCAATCGGCCGAAACGATCGACCAAATTGCCGATAATCAAGGAAGGCAACCGCGGGAGTTTATGGAGCAAGCGAAACCCTCTTGCGGACAACGGTTCATCCATCATCGCGGTTGTGTTGGGAAATCCAAGGATCCGCACCACCTGATGATTTTCTAACATTTCATCGCCAGATGTGCGCTTCCAACCCAGAACGACTTCTTTGCAACGCTCTTCATGCAGTTCGCGAACGTAATCTTTAAGTAGCCACAGCACTTCCT
>JBILCM010000153.1:0-2910 GCA_044353165.1 Paenibacillus sp. | reverse complement strand
GGCAACTTCCGCGACAACTCAGCGGTGCCGGATTTGATCATGCTGCTGCAACAAGATGAGCGACCCGTCATCCGCGGTACAGCCGCATGGGCTCTCGGCCGCATTGGCGGTGCACAAGCTTTAGCAGCGCTTGCGCAAGCAGAGCAACAAGAATGTGACGTGTCGGTATTGGAAAATATCAGAAAAGCCATCGATCGCTCTCCAACGCCGTGAGAGTTGGGGCTATCGGTCTGCCCATTTGTGCGGTGAATGGGGTGTGTGCTATGATGAGGGCAGTTTTGGGAGTATATGACTGCAGATAAGGGGTTTTCTCGATGTGGCTCGATATTGTGATTCCAGTGGTGACGTTAATCGTTGGGTTGGTGGGTGGATTTTTCATTGGCGTGTATTATTTGCGTAGACAATTGGAAACGATGCAGAATAATCCCGAGATGTTGCGTGACATGGCGAAGAAGATGGGTTACAACGTGAATCAGAAGCAAGTGAATCAGATGCAGCAGATGATGCGTGCACAGCAACGGCGAAAGAAGTAAAGCAGTAGCTGTAAATTTGGAAGGGGTTCAACGAGGGTATGACAACGAGTGAGCACGAAGGTAACCGTCCAGAAGTGGATGTGAAACATTATATGAATACGAGTGTGTCCGCTCATCGTGAGCAAGTGGAATATCATGTGCGAGAAATATTGCGTCTGATCGGGGAGAATCCGGACCGGGAAGGACTTCTCGATACCCCGAAGCGGGTGCGCAAGATGTATGAAGAAATTTTTGCCGGATACGCATTGGATCCACGCTCGGTGCTTGGTGTCACATTCGATGAAAACCATGAAGAACTTGTCGTTGTGAAAGACATTGTGTTCTATTCCCAATGTGAGCACCATATGGCACCTTTCTTCGGCAAAGTGCATATCGGGTACATCCCAAGCGGTCGAATTGCGGGGCTCAGTAAGTTCG
The DNA here is from genome assembly GCA_044353165.1 of Paenibacillus sp. Lineage (GTDB taxonomy): Bacteria > Bacillota > Bacilli > Paenibacillales > YIM-B00363 > JBILCM01. The sequence continues at coordinate 1,960 of JBILCM010000153.1, read as the reverse complement.
CGCGGTTGGTCGAAGCGGTCACACGTAAATTGCAAGTGCAAGAACGGGTCACGTCCGAAATTGCGGATATTCTCAACGAAGTGCTCCAACCGCATGGGGTAATGGTCGTTATTGAAGCGGAGCACCTATGCATGTGTTCACGCGGTGTGAAGAAGCCGGGTTCCATGACGGTGACATCCGCGGTGCGCGGCATGTTTCGTAAAGATGCGGCCACGCGAGCGGAGTTTATGGCACTCGTCCGAGGCTAGTATTCGAACAGATTTGTCATGGGTAACGACATTATGGAGGTGTGGTACACGATGAAAGACGCAAAAACACAATGGCTGCAATTTTGGAACGTCTTCACATTCGTATTGATGGTGGTCATGAACGCGTTGGCGAACATTATCCCGATCAATGGAATGGAAACGGGTGCAATTTCGGATAAATACGGAAATTTGTTTGCACCAGCAGGAATTACGTTCAGTATTTGGGGCGTCATTTATTTGTTGTTGGCGTCATTCATCGTTTACCAGATCGGATGGCTGACGAGCGGATCGATGCCACAGCTGGCGAAGAAGATCAGCGGATTTTTCATACTCTCATCGGTAGCAAATGCGGCTTGGATTTTATGCTGGCATTATGAACTGTTAGCGTTGTCGTTGGTTGTGATGATTGTTCTATTGTTGTCCTTGATCGCGATGAATCGGATCATTCAGCAGCAGTTGACGGAGGAAGGATCACTGTCTCGTCAAGATCGGATCTTCGTCCGCTTGCCCTTCAGTGTTTACTTCGGATGGATCACGGTTGCGACCATCGCGAATGTCACGGCGATGCTTGTGAGTTGGGGTTGGAACGGGTGGGGAATTCCAGATGCGGTTTGGACGATAGGGGTTGTTATTGTGGGTCTCGCAATCAGTGGGACAGTCGTGTATCGCAATCGCGACATTGCTTATGGACTTGTCATTGTGTGGGCTTACATCGGCATTGTCATCAAACATATGACCGAAGCGCCGGTCGGCTTTGGCGGTCAATACGGTGATGTGATCGCCGTTGTGTCGCTGTCGATTGTGATCATGTCGGTGCTCCTCATTTACGTGGCATGGTTGAATCGTCGTAGCAAATAAGTCAACCGGCCGGCGAGCACACCTTACATATATCTACTTGGTCGGTCAAAATATGCTTTATGTTTTTTCCATCATGTTCTATAGAACATAGAAGAAGGGGTGAATGGAGCCTTGCCACTGCCGCGCATCACAACCACGAATCATTGGATGCAGACGTATCAGCTGCTGCGTGAACATATTCTGGAACGGAAATTGGGTCCGAACGAGAAGTTGATCACCCCGACCTTGGCCAACCAGCTGGGTGTCAGTCCGACCCCCATCCGGGACGCGCTCAATCGATTGGAGGCCGAAGGCTTGGTTCGCACGATACCGAAAGTGGGCACATTCGTAACCTCAATCGACGGGAATAACGTTGTGGACATTACCGATAGCCGACGCATGATCGAACATTGGGTTGTGGAGAAGTTGCACCTCACTGCTGCGAACCGTATAACCCGAACGATCGATCGTCTAGAAGCGATTGTAGAACAATCTCGGAAGCATCTAGACAGAGGAGAGCTAGAAATATATACGCAATCGAGGTTGGATTATGATTTTCATATCGAACTTGTAACGCTGGGCGGCAATGCCAAGAATGCGGAAATGTACAAGTCTTTGATGCGCTTTAGTTATTTTCATCTGGGTGGGAAATTGCTGACATTAGATAAATTTCTCGCGTCCGTCGCACAACATCAGAACATCGTGGATGCACTGAAGCGTGCGGACACCGCCACCGTCAAGGAACAGATCTCAATACACCTTGACTACTCGCGTGACAATCTGTTGGAAGCCATCGCGCACAATGGCGGATTTCTTTAACTCACATAGAGAGGACGAATGACTCATGAATAGTCAACCGCATGCAGTAGTGCCAA
>JBILCM010000075.1:0-10569 GCA_044353165.1 Paenibacillus sp. | reverse complement strand
TTACGAACCCCGCATCAGTTCAACAGATGGTTGAGAAAGCATTAGAAATTTATGGCCGGATTGATGTATTATTTAATAATGCTGGAATTAGTGGTGTAGGGGCGTTGCATGAGGTTGAGCCTGATCAGTGGGATCGGGTGATGAATGTGAACATCCGCGGTGTTTATTTACCTTCCAAATATGTTCTCCCGCACATGATGGAACGCAAGAGCGGTTCAATTATCAACATGAGTTCTTGTATCGCAGAGATTGGGCTTGCCAGACGCGCTTCATATGCCGCGACCAAAGGCGCTGTATTGGCTTTAACAAAATCCATGCAAGTGGATTATGCATCCTATGGCATTCGTGTCAATGCATTGCTTCCGGGCACCATCTTTACACCGTTCGTCGAACAATATTTAAAGAACTCTTATGATGACCCTGAGATGGCAATAGCAACCATAAAGACGCGTCAATTAAGCGGTGACTTGGGACGGCCTGAGGATGTGGCGAATGCCGCGTTGTTCCTTGCTTCAGAAGAATCGAAATTCATGATGGGATCACCTCTATATATTGATGGCGGGGTCGTTTTTGGGAAGAATGCATAAAATACAGAAGGTAGGTATTGATGATGAAATTGCTGACAATCGTGAACAATGGTGAGAACCATCTTGGTGTGAAATGGGGAGACAAAGTAGTGGATGTGCAACAAGCGCTCGCCATATCCCCTGATCCAAGTGTACCGACTGATGTGATGGACGTTATTGCAGGTGGGGAGGAACAGTTATCGAAGCTGCGCACGTACATCGATCGATTGACGAAACAAGCCGATGTGTTGGAGAAATGTTCATTGGATGAGGGAAGTATGGAATACGGTCCGTGTGTTACACGACCTAGCAAAATCATCTGTGTGGGTTTGAACTACAAAAAACATGCAGAGGAAACGAACTCTCCGATTCCGAAGTACCCCATTCTTTTCAATAAATTTAGCAACACACTCACAAGTCACAAGTCGGATGTGCCGCTTCCGATCCGTGTCTCAAGCCAGGTAGATTATGAAGCAGAGCTGGTTATTGTTATTGGGAAGACCGCCAAGTATGTTGAGAAAGCGAATGCATTAGACCATGTTTTTGGTTATTGCAATGTGAATGACTTATCAGCTCGCGACTTACAGCTTCGGACACCCCAATGGTTACTTGGTAAAACTTGCGATAAATTCAGTCCGCTAGGTCCATACTTGGTTACAGCCGACGAAGTGGGTAACCCCAACAATCTTTCGATTCAATGTATTGTCAATGGGGAAGTACGTCAAAATTCGAATACATCAGATATGATTTTCTATTGTGATGAAATTGTAAGCTACATTTCACAGCATATGACATTATACCCAGGAGACATTATTCTAACGGGTACACCAGAAGGGGTCGTTCTTGGGTATCCAGAAGATCGAAGAGTGTTCTTGAAAGATGGAGACGTCGTCACGATCCAGATCGAAAAATTGGGCAGTTTAACCAATCGCATGGTGAACGAACAATAATCAATGAATTCATAATGCGAATAAAACTTAGGGAAAGGGCCGTTCTTAGGAACAGCCCTTTTTTCATAAAACAATAAACTAACGCAGCTCAACCATCTGATGACAGTTTAGTCTAGGGACGATAAATTGTGTTCGTCCATCTGCTGTATGCGACAACGGAAGTGATTGGTTTTCAGGGACAAGCACCGCTTCACGAATCGGTTGCTCAAGGCGAATCGAAACGGAAATATCAGTCAACGGGACAATGTCTTCGATGACTTCAATGCCATGGCCTCTTTTTACTGGGCTTGCATACAACAAATGAAGTACGTGTCGCTGTAGTTCGTTCTGGCGTTGAATAGTCACAATACCTTGTGCCGGTAAATCGGTCTGAATCGTGATCGTTTGTCCAAGCAAACGTTTTAGGCCATATATTACAATTTCCCTCAGATGAAGGCTACCTTTTGTCGCATAATCCTCAAACACATTCCATGCAAGATACATGCCGTGACGACTTTCCGTCATGCCAGGACCACAATGTTCTACACGGTTTGGTGTATGTTGGTGCGAAGAAAATGTGAAAGCCTCACGATTAAAATAAGGATTTTCACGGGAACCAAGCTCGGTAGCGCCGTCAAGCACCATTTGCTGACCTTTGGAATACATGACATATGAAGTCATCCCATTGGGCTTCAATTTGAATGATGGCCGGAAATAATCTGGACTGAAGCCTGTTGGGCCCGTCCATTGCAATCCCATGTCTACTACGAATTGACCGAGTTCCTGATTCAAGGCCGATGTGCCTGTTACGAACAATTTCCCGCCATTGTCTAAGTACTGTTGTAACAAAGGGACCTTGTCTTCATTCACGACAATTTGATCCGGCAAGATAATGATCTTGTATTTTTGTAAGTCAGATTCCCAGTCAAGTACATCGAACAAGATTTTTCCTTCCAAGAGCATTCTTACGGCTCCAGCATCGGAATGTGAAGTGCGTGCATGGGTGGCTTCAGGGCTACCCGCAGCTTGCGTTGACAATAAACCGATATCCGCAACATTCTCCGCGTTCGAACACCATGCTTCCCTTGCTTTGACTTCCTTGAATGCAACCCCAATCAATTGATATGTAGCCCAATCCATTTTCCCGTTCGGATGGAGCTGATCACCCACGGAACAATGTGCTCCATTCGCTATAGATAACGCTGTTTCATAACGCAGCGCATTCGGATGCTTGAACCCGCCAAATTCACCCCAAGTTGTATGGAACTTCCCTGTCATACCGAGCACAGACAACCCTAATTGTTGTGCATAACGAACAGATAATGGGAAATGATCGTATCCCCAACCGCCTGTAGGAAGTGACTCCAGTTCCAAGTGACTATTCATATGAGCTAAATCTCTTCGTCCGCGAGCTATATGTCCGCCGTTATGAAATACGGGTAAACCAGGCTTAATGGCATCGATCGTCTCACGAACTTTGATGGTGTAATTTAGATATGTTCGCTCCCATAATTTTTTCATGGTTTCTACATCGCGCGGGTCCCCACCGTTCTTTCGAACGGTATTTATACAGTTATTACAGTAACATTCGCGAACACCTACAATATCCAGGAAAATACCGTCTGCGTCATAGTTTGTGACGACCTCGCGAATTTGCTCTAGCAAATGTGGAAGATATGGGGAATTGAAACACAACTGGTGATACCCCGGTTCAAGGAATGTCTTCACCCAATTGGTTCGATCTTCTTTATTTCGAATCAACCACTCCGGATGTTTCACTGCAGTTTTCTCATCTAGTCCTGCAGAGATATAAACCGGAGTCAATACATCAATTTCATGCGCCGCTTCGATCATGGCGCCAAGGAAATCAAATTGCAGATGCGGATGTATTTCATTCGCGTCTGTGGGATGGTATGACCAACCATGATGGCATTTGGAGAAAACGGTAATTGAATCCACTTCACCGATTTTTAATGCATCTTGAAACTGTTGTTTGTCGAAGGCATCTCCGATGCCTGGAATCGCTTCGGATGTGTGAAAATCCAAGTGGACTTGTCGAAATCGCATAAAGGTATATTCCCCCTATTCATTTTCCTTCAAGATACCGAAAGTAAGCATGAGAAAGATAGATCAAATAGCGACTAAATATAGCACAATTCCGTTGTTTATATTACAGATCTTGTTTAAACTTAATGATAAACTGGAGGAGGGTGATTGCACTGCAATGTCTTGAAATCAGAATACCTCCATTGCCACAAACCATTACGATTGGACACTCCTTTTGGAAACCGGGAATGATTCATTTTCGTCGTACTTTTCCTATTTATGATTTGTTGTTCGTGAAGAGCGGTAAGATGTTTATTACAGAGGATGAAACTCCTTACGAGATTAATGGCGGGGGGATGCTAGTCTTAGAACCGGATAAACCACATTGGGGACATCATTCATGTACAGATATTACAGAAGTTTACTGGGTACATCTGAAACATGAAGCTCCGTTACGGATATGTAATAGTGAAGAAATTCAGTGGTCTACGGTACTCAGGCAAGGTCGCGACCATGACTGGGAACCCGTCGAGCAGTCGATGTTCTTACCTAAATTTGTTCACGCCGACCTAGAGCGGGTTTTTGTCATTCTCGATGAGTTGTTTCGATTGCACAACCAATTTATGTTAGACGTTGCACTTCAGTTGCATGGACAGACCGCTGCGCTATTGCAAGCGCTCCAGAATATTGCTCGATTCGACAAACCCTCGCGAACATTCTCAATCAGTGAACGTGTGGCCATTTATCTTCAACAAAGTATGTGTGAGCCATCCCCATTGAATGAAATCGAACGATCTTTAAACTATGATATTGATTATCTCTCAAGATGTTTCAAGCAACATGCAGGAATAACTCCCCTTCAATATCTTCATCATCTCCGTTTGGAGCGAGCGAAGTCTATGTTGGCCAACACGGATCTTCCCTTAAAAACAATTGCACAACAGATTGGTATCGATAATTACAATTATTTTCATCGTCTGTTTCGCATGAAAATAGGGGTTGCCCCCGGATTATACCGAGAGCAATTACAGCGAAAATTGTAATTTGACTCCTGAAGTCAACATTGTTATGTTGATGATAACCATATTGTAAAGGGGTCTCTTCATGTTAAAAAATGTACCTACGATTTTGTCTCCGGAGTTATTAAAAACATTGATGGAAATGGGGCACGGCGATGAAATCGTCATCGCGGATGGTAATTTCCCAGCAGCAAGTCATACAACGCGGTTGATCCGTTGTGACGGACACGGTGTTCCGCCCTTGCTAGATGCAATTTTACAGTTGTTTCCACTGGACCAATACGTAGAGGCACCGGTCGGATTGATGAGCGTTGTGCCTGGTGATCCAGTCCAACCGACAATTTGGGATACATATAAAGAGATCGTGCAAAAACATGAATCAGCGCCCATCCCATTCGAGATGATTGAACGTTTCGCCTTCTATGAACGAGCCAAACGAGCGTATGCCATCATCGCCACAGGAGAACCGGCTGTGTATGCGAATGTGATCCTAAAGAAAGGTGTCATTAAAAATTAGATAGGGCGACAAGAATCACGCTCTTGTATTTGTGCATCCAACAGTTCGTTGATCCGTATTTCTTTGCCATGGGTCATAATCGTTAACAACGACGTAGCGATTCGCTCAGCAAGCAGTTCTACCGGTGGTCCAACCGCCGTCATCGGGACGTCAAGTTCGGCCAACTGCGGAATGTTATCGTAACTTATCATAGACAAGTCATCCGGTACCCGGATGCTTGCATCCTGCATCGCGCGAAGAAATCCGACGGTAATATCATAAGTGCCCGTGATGACAGCCGTAGGTTTCACAAGAAGTTCAGCGATTTTTTTGCCCGCTTCGTACCCGTGTTTCCATGTGTTTCCACCTGAATTGATGACGACGGATCGGGGGCTAGGGCCAGCAAGTTCGCAAGTGACTTCCAAAAAACCTGCGACTTTCTCTTGTTGTTTGCTGTCGGATTCGCGTGCGTCACCAACAAAAGCTACAGATTGGTGGCCAAGATGCACCAGGTACTGAACGGCTTGTTTGATCGCATCTTTTCTTTTGGCATCTACAACAGCAAATCTTGAACCACTCACGTGGGAAGAACCGATCGATAAAATTGGGATTTCCGTTGAAATTTCAGTCGCACGTAATTGCTCCGGAGGAATATCCTCGAAGACGATGATCCCGTCGACCTGAAGGCGTTGAAACAGTCGGATGGCTGCAGAAAGCGGAAGAATCGATAAAATCAACTCATATCCTCTTTGTCCAAGTTCCTCATTAATCCTTCCCACCATGGCCGACAACGCAACTCGTTCTAATGAAGGAAGCACAATGCCAACAGTCATACTACGTTTAGAAACGAGACTTTTGGCCGCCAAATTGGGTTGATAACCTAATTGTGAAGCCAAGTCAACAATACGTTTCTTCGTATCGGGACGGACGAGGGGACTGTTATTTAACGCTTTGGATACGGTAGAGTAACTGACGCCGGCGAATCTGGCTATATCTTTAATCGTGACATTCATGAACGATGACCTCGTTTCCCAAAACTAAAAACGTGTTGAATAGAAAGTGTAACTTTATCTAAAATTGGATTGATTAAATTATATCTTCAATTTATTATAATAGATAGACCAAATAACAACGTTGTTATGCATGAGGATGATTGTGTTTGGCGAATGATTCGTCTAAGGGGATGAGCCTATGGGAGACATGATTCGCAGCATGTTGCAACCGATACCGATACCGACTATGGTACGGATTCGACAACATTTTGACCGTACTAAAATAGAGAATGTAGATCGGGTTTTACGTGAGGAGCTCACAAAACCAGGAGCGATCGATCAGATCCAACCCGGCCAACGTGTCGCGATTACGGTAGGGAGCAGAGGAATTGCCAACATTGCTGCAATGGCTCGCACGGTGGTTGATGCCGTGAAGCAGGCGGGTGCTCATCCATTCATTGTACCTTGTATGGGAAGTCATGGCGGCGCAACCGCGGAAGGTCAAGCGGATGTATTAAAGCATTTAGGCATTGATGAGCAAACGATGGGTGCTCCCATACAATCTTCGATGGACGTCATTCAGATTGATCAACTCGCCAACGGTCTTCCTGTGTATGCAGATCGGATTGCTGCCACTGCGGATGCAATTATCGTCATTAATCGAGTCAAACCGCACACGGCCTTCCGAGGTCCGATCGAGAGTGGAATCATGAAGATGATTGCCATCGGCCTTGGCAAACAGAAGGGAGCAGAAGCTTGCCACCAGCTAGGGTTTAAATACATGGCTTCCTTCGTACCCGAGATGGCCAATCTCATGATACAGAAGTTGCCGATCCGATTTGGGATTGCAGTCGTCGAGAATGCATATGATGAAACATCACACGTCGAAGTTATTCCCGCATCTCATATTTACGAACGTGAGGTTGAATTGCTTCGCTTGGCGAAGGCGCATATGCCGCGTATTTTGTTCGATCAATTGGATGTGCTCGTTGTCGATTATATCGGAAAAAACATCAGTGGGGATGGTATGGACCCGAACATCACGGGACGTTACCCTACACCGTATGCGCACGGCGGACCGGAAATCAACAAAATTGTTGTGCTTGATGTGACGGATGCCACAAAAGGAAATACGAATGGTGTTGGCGCCGCGGACATTACGACACGACGCCTGGCTAATAAAATGGATGCAACGGCAACTTACATGAATGCATTAACATCAACCGTATGTGCTCCAACAAAAATGGCCATGACGATGGATAACGATGAGTTGGCGATTAAAGCTGCTGTAAAAACGTCTAATATCCTAGATTATCGTTCATGTCGATTGGTACGGATACGTGATACGCTCCATCTGGGAGACATCGAAATTTCATTGCCCATGTTAGAAGAGGCGAAGGCTCATCCAGACATTGAAGTAATCTCGGAGCCCTACGCATGGACGTTCGACAGTGAGGGAACTTTGTTGCGATGAAACCTTATGTGATTGCTGTTGACATCGGTACGACGAGTACGAAAGCAGCGGTAGTGGATCATTCGGGCAACATCAAGAGTGTGCATGCTGTTGAATACCCGCTGCATACGCCAATGCCTGATCGTGCGGAACAAGATCCTTACGTCATTCTGGAGGCTGCGACGACAGCTGTTAAGCATGTTGTTCATAAGACTTCAATTAAACCTGGCCAAGTGCGTTGTCTTTCGTTTAGTTCGGCAATGCATAGTCTTATCGCGCTCGACCGGACCGGCGAACCGTTGACACCGTGTATAACATGGGCAGATAACCGGAGTGCATCGTATGTTCGTGAACTTTATAAGCAACATGATGGATATGCGATTTATCGAGCTACGGGTACACCGATGCACCCGATGTCACCACTTCTAAAACTGCTGTGGATGCGACATAAGGATGCTGCGACTTTCCAATTGGCGCATAAGTTTATCGGCATTAAAGAATTTATTATGAGCCGTTGGTGCGGTGTTTATATTGTAGATGCCTCGATCGCAAGCGCCACGGGGTTATATTCCTTGAACACTCGACAGTGGCACCTTCCTTCGCTTGCAGTGGCTGGGATCGATGCAGGTCGATTGTCAGAACTTGTCTCAACGACGCATGTGCATGAAGGGTTGCAACCTTCGTGGGCAGCTCGGCTTGGTTTAACAACGGATATACCGGTCGTTGCTGGAGCTTCGGATGGCGTGCTTGCGAATGTAGGGATTGGCGCGGTGAAACCAGATACCTATGCCGTGACCATCGGAACGAGCGGTGCCGTGCGTGCTGTCGTTCCCCAACCGACAACGGATCCGTTAAGTCGAACATTCTGTTATGAGCTTACCGATCATCAATGGGTTGTTGGCGGTGCCATCAATAATGGAGGCGTGTTGTTCCGATGGGTGCGTGACGAGTTGGCGACGTTGGAAGCTTCACTAGCGCGTGAATCAGGCAAGGACCCGTATGAGCAACTGGCTTCGATTGCAGCAGAAGCTCCTGCTGGTTCTGGGGGACTTGTCGTACTTCCTTTATTTACAGGCGAACGCGCGCCTTATTGGAATGCAGATGCACGTGGCGTCTTCTTCGGTTTGTCACTCATGCACGGGAAGAAGCATATGATTCGCGCCGTGTTGGAGGGCGTCGGTTATGCGATTCGATCCGTCGCTGAGGCCGTTGAGACCGCTACGGGAACGCCAGGGGAAATCCGCGCTTCCGGCGGCTTTGCGAGGTCCTCTTTCTGGCGTCAGACACTTGCAGATATTCTTGGTGTATCGCTGTCTGTACCGAGCACGATTGAAAGCTCTGCACTAGGGGCGGCTGCTCTGGGGTTTTATGCCATGGGGGACATTGAGCGGCTTGATGCTTTGGTTGATGGAATACCGATGGATCATCGGCATGAACCGAATGATTCAACACGACAAACGTATGACGAATTGTTCGGCATTTACCAAGATTTGTACTCCCGTCTTGTCGAACCTTTTGCCCAAATAAGTAAGTTTCAATCCGATATGCATGGAACAGGAGAGATGTAGGATGTCCGGAGGACTCTTTGATTTGACAGGGAAGACTGCTGTTATCATTGGCGGGAATAGCACGTTAGGTTCTGCTATGGGTGAGGCACTTGGTACGTACGGTGCCAAAGTTGCTGTTGTCGGCCGCAACGCAGACACAACAGAACAAGCGGCACAACGAATTCGTCAAGCTGGTGGCACTGCGTCTGTGTTCCAGGCGGATACAACGCAGAAGAGTGATCTGGAACGATTGTTATCGGAAGTGCTTGCATGGAGCGGCCGTGTCGATGTGCTCATGAACTGTCCAGGCAAGAACAGTGCGACCCCGTTCTTTGAGATTACGGAAGAAGAATGGGACAACATTATGGATGTCAACCTTAAGGGCGTAGTTCTAGCTTGCCAAGTGTTCGGAAAACAGATGATCGATCAAGGCGAAGGGGGCAGTATTATCAACATTTCATCCGTTTCATCCGGCCCTCCGCTCTCTCGTGTTTTCACATACTCCACTTCCAAAGCTGGCGTCAATTCGGTCACGCAATTTCTTGCACGCGAGTTCGCTCCTCATCGTATTCGCGTGAATGGGATTATTCCAGGTTTTTTCCCGGCGGAGCAAAATAAGAAAATATTGTCCGAGGATCGCATTCGTAGCATTATGACGCATACACCGATGAATCGTTTTGGCGCACCAGAAGAATTGCAAGGTGCAGCCGTATACCTTGCCTCCGAGAAGGCGTCCGGTTTTGTGACCGGTACGTTCCTACGCGTGGATGGCGGATTTGGAGCGATGACGATATGACAACTATACAACAAATTGGGGTCGTTGGACTTGCGGTTATGGGCAAGAACTTGGCTTTGAATATGGAGAGCAAAGGATTCACCGTGTCCGTCTACAACCGATCGGCGGAGAAGACGCGGGAGCTTGTCGCTGAGGCGGCAGGGAAACGCTTGGTCGGGACCTATAGTGTGGAGCAGTTTGTACAATCGCTCGAGCGGCCGCGCAAAATCATGATCATGGTCAAGGCGGGCGAAGCGACGGATCAGACGATCGAATCGCTGTTGCCTTATCTAGAGGCAGGCGATATCGTGATCGATGGCGGGAATGCGTATTTTCCCGACACACAACGTCGCGATAAGGCATTGACAGCGAAGGGGCTTCGTTTTATCGGCACCGGGGTATCGGGCGGAGAAGAGGGAGCGTTGAAAGGGCCGTCGATCATGCCGGGGGGGCCACGGTCGGCGTATGAGCTGATTGCGCCGATCTTCGATGCGATATCCGCGCAGGTGAACGGTGAGCCGTGTTGCACGTATATCGGTCCGGACGGTGCGGGGCATTACGTGAAGATGGTGCACAACGGAATTGAGTATGGGGACATGCAGCTGATCTGCGAGGCGTACCACCTACTCAAAGATGTGCTGGGGTTGAGCGCGGCACAGCTGCACGAAGTGTTTGCGGAATGGAACCGCGGGGAGTTGGACAGTTACTTAATCGAGATCACAGCCGACATCTTCTCAAAGCAAGAT
>JBILCM010000152.1:0-2921 GCA_044353165.1 Paenibacillus sp. | reverse complement strand
CTGAGATGGAGATCAACTTTGCTGGCCTCCAATGAGTTCTTCTAGGCAGCAACGGCATAGTTTTTTGAATTATAAGTTTGCCGAGTTGAATTGGAAGCGTAAGTATGCTAAAGCGGCAAAATTATTGTTTAAGTGACAATTTTTCATGCATCAACAACCATGATTTACGTACCAAACCTGCCGCATACCCTGTCAAGGTTTGATTCGTTCCGATTACGCGATGGCATGGTATCACGATATGCAGTGGATTTCGCTTAATTGCTTGGCCTACAGCGCGAACTGCTTGAGGGTGCCCAATTGCGCGGGCAATCTCCGAATAGGACACAACATTCCCATAGGGAATCGACTTCAGAGCAGTCCACACGTTTTGCTGGAATGGAGTCCCTGCTGGATTCATAGGCAAATCGAACTGTTCGAGGCGGCCTGCGAAGTATCGTTCCAATTGTTCGATTGAACGATTGGCTAGAGGTGGGCGAGATGTCGTATCGAGTGAGGCATCGTTGTCGCAATCACTGAAACGTATGGATAGAATCTCATCCGCGTTGCCCTCGATCACAAGCGAACCGAGTTCCATGGGCAAGTTACCCATGGAGACAGTGAATGTAACCATTGCACTTAGTCACCTCTCGTCCGCTCTGTTATAGGGTTCACGCGTTCAACATGGTCAATCGTCCCGCCACCCAAACACGTCTCCCCATCATAAAAGACGACGGCTTGTCCAGGTGTGATTGCTTTCTGCGGTTTATCGAACACAACGGAACAGGTCGTTGCACCGGTCATTCGGACGGTAACGACTTGGTCAGGCTGCCGATAACGGACTTTGGCCGTACAGTGCACCAAATTTTCCGGCGTCTTTCCTGAAATCCAATGGACAGCACTGGCATCCAGACGTTGTGAGTAAAGCCTTGGATCGTGCTCGCCCTGCACGACATACAATATATTGCGTTCCACGTCTTTCTCCACCACAAACCAAGGTTCTCCGTTGCCCCCTCCTCCAATCCCTAGCCCTTGTCGTTGTCCTAGCGTGTAATACATGAGGCCATCATGCGTACCCTTGGGTTCGCCATCGATCGTCATCATCGGTCCAGGGCGCGCAGGTAAATAACCGCTAAGGAAACGCTTGAAGTTTTTCTCGCCAATGAAACAAACGCCGGTGCTGTCTTTTTTCTTCGCTGTGGCCAGATGTGCGCCAGCAGCAAGCTCGCGAATTTGCGGTTTGGTGTAAGCACCCAAGGGGAACATGGCCTTGGACAGTTGGAATTGATTCAAAGCATGCAAAAAATAAGACTGGTCTTTGTTCTGATCAATGCCACGTAACAGTTGAAAGTGATCCTCTTTATTCTCAATTCGGGCATAATGTCCTGTGGCCACAAAATCAGCGCCCAGTTCAAGCGCTTTGTGCAGAAATTCCCCGAATTTGATCTCGCGGTTACACATCACATCCGGATTTGGCGTACGGCCCGCAGCATACTCATCCAGAAAATATTGAAACACCTTGTCGTAATATTCCTTCTCGAAGTTCACGGTATAATACGGGATATCGATTTGATCGCAAACACGTCGAACGTCTTCCGCGTCTTCTTCGGCAGAGCATACCCCGAACTCATCCGTATCGTCCCAATTTTTCATAAAGATGCCGATCACATCGTACCCTTGTTGTTTCAAAAGCATGGCTGTTACCGAACTATCTACACCGCCTGACATGCCTACAACCACACGAATATCAGAGGGGGATTTGAGCGTTTTCATCGTCTGGACACACCTTCTTTCTCCCGTATTGTACCATAATGCCAAAAACAGCAACATTTTTATGAATTATCTTATGTTTTTGTTATCAAAGAACTTCTGTTGTGATAACATAAAGAAAAACATTGGAATTGTTTTCAATGATCCCAAGCCAATTGTAGGGGGAACCCTTTTGAGAATATCAACCAAAGGCCGTTATGGATTGACGATCATGATGGAATTGGGTTTAAGATTTGGCGATGGTCCGACTTCGCTCAAATCCATTGCGGAAAAATATGCGTTATCAGAACACTATCTGGAGCAACTCGTATCGCCACTGCGAATCGCAGGCCTTGTGAAGAGTATACGAGGCGCTTACGGTGGGTATATCTTAACTAGACCACCAGAGGAAATTACAGCAGGCCAAATTATTCGTATTCTCGAAGGCCCCATATCGCCTGTAGATTTTACCGAAGAAGATGACCCTGCCAAACGTGATCTTTGGATTCGCATTCGTGATGCCGTCGCTTCGGTATTGGACACAACAACGTTGTCATCACTGATCCGGTTTCATGATTCAGGTAAGAATGAGAGTTACATGTTTTATATTTAATCATCAGGTGACGTTACGTCCATGCCCAACTTTGACATGATTTATCTTGACCATGCTGCCACAACGCCCATTCACCCGGCTGTCATCGATGCGATGATGCCTTATTTGACACATGTATATGGCAATGCTTCCAGTGTGCATCGTTGGGGCCGAGAGGCCAAATCCGCCATTCGCAATGCCCGCGATACGTTGGCACAAGCCATTCATTGCTCCCCATCAGAGTTGATATTTACGAGCGGAGGCACCGAGAGTAACAATACGGCCATTTTTGGGGCTGCAACGTTGGCACCACCTTCTCGCCGCCGCATCGTCACTTCTTCGATTGAACATCATGCGGTACTCCATCCATGCAAAGAGCTAGAACGCCTTGGATTCGAAGTGATCTACGTTCCAGTAAACCAATGGGGTCAAGTAGACGTAAGCCAACTCGAAGCGGTGATCAACCCCAATACTGCTATCGTTTCCATTATGTTTGGCAACAATGAGGTCGGCACCTTGCAACCCATCGAGCAAATTGGCTTGATGGCGAAATCGCAAGGCGCTTATTTTCATGTCGATGCAGTGCAAGCCCTTGGCCATCTAG